>CAYUBP010000038.1:0-8983 GCA_964443115.1 uncultured Dehalococcoidales bacterium
GCTTCGCTCCTCAGAATGACTTTTAAGGCAACCCCCTTGTTAAGGGAAAGGGACTAAGGGGATTAAGGGTCAATAATCATCATAACCCCTATTGCATCTCCGGCCCGGTTGTGCTATAGTTATGAAAATAGACTTTTTGTTGTAAGTGGGTTCGAGTCCCACTTTTTTGTTGTTGGGAATAAGCAGGGAGGACTTTAGGCGGGATGAAGAGCGATTTTCTCATTGCTATTACCCAGCTCTCGGCAGAGAAGAATCTGCCCAAGGAGGTAGTCATTGCTGCGGTAGAGTCGGCGCTGGTATCCGCCTACCGTAAGGACAACTTTGCCACCAACCGCAATATACAGGTCAAGATTGACCCCGATACCGGCAAGGTTAAGGTGTTCGCCGAGAAAGAAGTGGTTGAGCGGGTGGAGGACTCGCGCCGTGAGATGTCTCTGGCTGAAGCACACAAAATCAATCCGGACGCGCAGCCCGGCGATCTGCTGATGGTGGAGGCCACCCCGGCCAATGCCGGGCGGATTGCGGCGCAAACAGCGAAGCAGGTCATCCTACAGCGTCTCCACGAGGCGGAACACACCGCCATATTTGAGGAATATGCCCACAAAGAGGGCGATATCGTCAACGGTGTGGTGCAGCGCATTGAACCCAAGCAGCTATACATTGATTTGGGCAGAACTGAGGCGGTCCTGCCGGCAGCGGAGCAGATACGCAGTGAGCGCTACCGTGTCGGGCAGCGGCTCAGAGTCTATCTGCTGGAGGTCGCCCGTACGGGTAAGGGGCCGCAGGTGGTGGTGTCGCGCTCTCACAGGGACCTGGTCAGGCGGCTTTTTGAGCTGGAGGTCCCCGAGGTCTATGGCGGCGGGGTGGAGATAAAGGCGATTGCCCGGGAGCCTGGCTACCGCAGCAAGGTAGCAGTAGCGGCCAGGCAGGAGGGTATTGACCCGGTCGGCTGCTGCGTGGGGCTCCGCGGCATCAGAATCCAGAACATAGTCAATGAGCTGGGCGGCGAGAAGATAGATGTCGTCGCCTGGAGCCCGGAGCCGGCGGCATTCATCGCCAGTGCCCTCAGCCCGTCCAAGGTACTGAAAGTCCGGCTGGACGAGAAGGAGGGGGTTGCCACCGTGATTGTCCCGGATAAGCAGCTCTCGCTGGCGATTGGCAAGGAGGGGCAGAATGCCAGGCTGGCGGCACGGCTTACAGGCTGGCGGATTGATATCAAGAGCGCCTCCGCAGCGGAGGCAGAGGCAGTAACAGAAGCTGAGGCTGAGGCCAAGGTTGCGCCCGAGGCGAAGGAGGAGGCTGCCCCTGCCGGGCTATCCCCGGCGGAGGTATTACCCGAGGAGCCAGCCGTTATTGAGCCGGAACTGGTATCCGAAATAGCGGGAAAACCGGCTGCCGCAGTACCTGAGACAACCGAAGAACCAGCCCCGGTTCCCTTTGAGGTGCCGGTAGCGGCAGAGGCCGGTGAAATCAGGTTTGCCGAGGATATCCTGGGCACAAGACCGGGCGCCAAGGCTAAGAAGAAAAAGAAGACTCGCGGCAAGGAAGAGACCGAAGGCGCTGCCCGACCCAGAAAACAGCGCCGGGCGGTAGAAGTCTATGATGAGGAAGATGAGACATATTAGCCGTCAGACCGTGACCAGGCGCCAGCCACAGCGCACCTGTATTGCCTGCCGGAGGGTCGCCGGGAAGCGGGAACTGGTGCGCCTGGTGCGTACTGATAGCGGGAATATTGAGGTTGACACCAGCGGCAGGATGGCAGGGCGCGGCGCTTACCTGTGCAGGCGGCGGGAGTGCTGGGAGGCGGGGTTAAGGGGCGGCAGGCTGGAACATGCGCTGCGGGCTACCATGGGAGAGTATAACCGCCAGCAACTTATCAGCCACGGCGAACAGCTTGCAGCGGATGATAACAGTGGTATGATAGACAGGATGGAGGGTTAATTTGTCAGGTCCGGGAGTGCCAAGGACACAGACAGTTGAGATTCCCAGCTCAATAACTGTCAGGCAGCTGGCTGAGATGCTCGGGGTCAGCGCCGTAGAGGTTATCAAGCAGTTGATGCGGCGCGGCATCATGGCTAACATTAACCAGGTTATTGACTACGAGACGGCGGCGGCGGTAGCGGCTGTCTTTGGCTACGAAGCCCACGCCGCAGCACAGAAAGCACACGAAATCAGGCGCTACCATCTCAAGAGCGATGAGGCGGCGGGTCTGCAGCCGAGACCCCCTGTAGTCACTATCATGGGGCATGTTGACCACGGCAAGACCCGGCTCCTTGACGCTATCCGCCAGACCAACGTAATGGCTACCGAGGTCGGGGGAATTACCCAGCATATCGGTGCCTATCAGGTGGAGGTCAAAGGACATAAGCTGACCTTCCTGGATACCCCTGGGCATGAGGCATTTACCGCCATGAGAGCCCGCGGCGCCCAGGTAACTGACATTGCAGTGCTGGTAGTCGCCGCCGATGACGGGGTACAGCCCCAGACGCTGGAAGCTATAGACCATGCCCGGGCAGCCAAGGTGCCTATTGTTATCGCCATCAACAAGGTTGACAAGGCAAATGCCAACCCGGATGCGACCAAGCGCCAGCTGGCTGACGCAGGGCTGCTTATTGAAGAGTGGGGGGGCGATACCCTCTATAGCCCCGTCTCGGCTAAAGAGAAGGTTGGTATCCCGGAGCTCCTGGAGAACGTCCTGCTGGTTGCCGAGATGCTGGAGCTGAAGGCGAACCCCTCCCTGCCGGGGGTGGGAGTGGTCATTGAAGCCGGGATGGACCGGAGCAAGGGCCCGCTGGCTACAGTGCTGGTTCAGGACGGCACTCTCCGGGTGGGCGATACGGTCGTGGTGGGCACGGTATGGGGCAGGATAAGGGCGATGTTTAATGATGTCGGCAAACGCCTGCGAAAAGCCGAGCCGGCGACGCCGGTGGAGCTGCTCGGTTTGAACGGCGTGCCCCAGGCGGGGGATATCCTGACTGTTGTTGCTGACGAGCGGCAGGCGCGGGCGATAATCACCGAGCGCCAGCAGGTTTCCCCGGCGCTATCCGGCTCGGTGAACCTCACCAATCTCTACGCCCAGATAAACGCCGGACAGGTAAAAGAGCTTGATGTTATTCTCCGGGCTGATGTTCAGGGCAGCATTGAGCCGATAAGGGCGTCCCTGGAACGCCTGAGCACCGACAAGGTCAAGGTGAAGCTCATCCATACCGGCACCGGCAATATCACCGAAAGCGATATTATGCTGGCGGTCGCCTCCAAAGGGCTGATTATCGGCTTTAGCACCGGCATTGAGGCGGGAGCCCGACGGACGGCGGAAGCGGAAGGGGTGGACGTCCGTCTCTACAACATAATCTACAACCTCGTGGAGGATGTTGATAAAGCACTGAAGGGCATGCTGGAGCCCACCTTTGTTGAGGTCATTGAGGGGCGTGCCGAGGTGCGGGCTGTCTTCCCAGGCACCAAGGGGGTCAAGATTGCCGGTGTCTATGTCGTGGAGGGTAAGATAAGCCGGGGAGCACAGGCGAGGGTAAACCGTGGCGGGAAGAAAGTGGCTGAGTCCACCGTCACCAGCCTGCGGCGTTTCAAAGAGGACGTCAAAGAGGTATCAAGCGGCTACGAGTGCGGTGTGGGCATCAAGGACTTTAACGACTTTGAGGTCGGGGATGTCCTGGAGTTCTACTCAACTAAGAAAGCCGGGGTATAATCATCATGGCGCACCGTATTCAGCGAGTGAATAACCTCATACGCCACGAACTCAGCGAGCTGCTCACTCGCCAGGCGAAAGACCCCCGGCTCGGCAGCTTCATCACCATAACCGAGGTCTCCACCTCTCCTGACCTGAAATATGCCAGGGTGTTCGTTACCAGTATCCGTGGTGCGGAGCAAAAAGAACAGGCGCTCGCCGGGCTGGCGGCTGCCTCCGGTTTCTTCCGTAGCGAGCTTGCCAGGCGACTGGATCTGCGCCGCGTCCCGGAGCTGAGCTTCCAGTGGGACGACTCAATTGAGCGCGGCGCCCGTGTCCTGGAGCTGATTGACCAGGTTGCCACCGACACCGGCCCCGAAGCATAGCGGCATTCCGTGGACGGCATACTTAATATTGACAAGCCCCCAGGGAGAACCTCATTCAGTATCGTCTCCCAGGTGAAGCGGCTGACCGGGGAGCGGCGCGTCGGGCATGGCGGCACCCTCGACCCGCAAGCCAGCGGTGTCCTGCCTGTCTGCCTGGGGCAGGCAACCCGGGTTACCCAGTTCCTGATGGACGCCACCAAGTGCTACCGCGCCCGGGTTGAGCTGGGAGTCACCACGGATACCTATGACGCCTGGGGCAAGATAACCAGCCGGTGTGACCCCGCCGGTATTAGCCGGGAGCAGGTAGAATCGGCACTGGCTTCATTCGTCGGCGAAATCCAGCAGACCCCCCCGATGTACAGTGCAGTGAAGCACCGCGGGCGGCGGCTCTATGAACTGGCGCGCCGCGGCATCACGGTTGACCGGAGGAGCCGGCTGGCAAAAGTCCGCAGCCTGGAGCTTACCGGCTGGGAACCGCCCGTCGCCACCGTAGAAGTCGTCTGCGGCAAGGGCACATATATCCGCTCAATAGCCCACGACCTGGGGCAGACCCTGGGCTGCGGCGCCATCCTGACCGGTCTCGTCCGCCTGAGGTACGGGCCTTTTGATATCGGGAATGCCATATCCCCAGGCCGGCTGGATGATGCCGTCCGCCACGGGCACTGGCAGAGCTTTGTTTACCCCATAGACTATGTGCTGCTGGGCTGGACGGCGGTCGTGGTCGGTGATGACACGGGCAGGGCAATCAGGAACGGATGTCCGGTGACGGCTGATGACCTGAAGGGGGTAGCGGCTGAAGGGCGCTGCCGGGTATATACCGATGACGGCTCCTTCCTGGGAGTGCTGCGTTTCAACCAAGAGACCGGCCAGTGGCAGCCGGAGAAGCTCTTTCTACAATAGTAGAAATCCATCCCCCTACCCCCATTCTGCGAGAGGTTGCCCAAAAGTCATTCTGAGGAGCGAAGCGACGAAGAATCCGGGGTGGTGATGTCTTTCGCCATGTTCAGGATGATAATAAAAGGCACTTTTAGGGCAAAGCAAAGCCCATCACTAAGGGAAGTAGACTAAGGGAATAAGGTTACGAGGTCTTGACAGGACACACTCAATTAGAATATAGTTCAACCTGTGCCCATCAAGGAGGTGACCAGGACTGATGCAGGCGTATTGCTTTAAATGCCGAACGAAGAGAGAGATTAAGAACCCGAAGCAGGTTACCCTTAAGAACGGGAGACCGGCAACACAGGGCGTATGCCCCGTGTGCGGAACCCAGCTCTTCAGGATTGGTAAGGGCTAATTTAACGGTCGAATCACAGGCTCAACGGGCGCCGGGTAGCCTCCTGATGAGTGCCTCAGGGTTTGCGGTGAGCGTCTGGCGGCAGGCGTCGCCATCCAGACCGCTGCCCCGGCAGATGGCTTCAGCCAGGGAGTCAGTCAGCAGGTCTTCCACGCAGTGGGCATCAGAGTCTACCAGCAGCCTGGCACCATATTGTTGAGCAATGGAGGCAACATAGCCATTGGTCAGGGAGTGCCCGCTTCTGGCGCTGATTTCAAGGAAGATGGAACTGGCGGCGGCGATTCCGGCTTCTTCGGGGGTGATGAACCCGGGGTGGGCCAGTATGTCAACGTCGGGACTACGGAGGGCGGCAAGGTTGGTGCCCGGCTCCACGGGCTCAACAATGGTCTCGCCGTGCACGACCACAATCCAGGCTCCCAGCTCTTTAGCTCTCCGGGCAGCTTCGGCAATAGCACCAGCGGGTGTATGGGTAATCTCTATGCCGGGGATGGCGAGGATGTCCCAGTGAGCACGGGCAAAGGCGCAGACTTCCGCCGTCTCCCCGATTATCCGGCTCATCTCACCGGGGGAGGCGTGGTCTGTAACCGCAATCGCCCGGTAGCCCCTGACCAGAGCCCGCCGGATTAGCTCCATGGGCGAGAGGGTGCCGTCGCTGAGCAAAGAGTGAGTATGAAAATCGTATACCATCAGACCTAATTATTACACACAAGGGACAGCCAGGACAAGACTTGAGATTACGGGGTTTTTAAGAGGGGGTTCACCCCTCTTCTAAAACAGTGTCCCCTTCCCCTTGACAAGAGGAAGGGGACCAAGGGGATAGGGTTAGCATTAGAAAGGAGGCAGCTAGTCCGTGGGCAAGATAAACGTAGCCATAATCGGCGTGGGAAATTGCGCATCTTCACTCGTGCAGGGGGTGCACTACTACCGGAAGGCGGAGCCAGACCAGTTCGTGCCCGGGCTGATGCATGTTGACCTGGGGGGCTATCATATCAGCGACGTCAACTTCGTCGCCGCCTTTGATATTGACAAGAACAAAGTGGGCAAAGACCTGTCCGAGGCAGTCTTTACCCCACCGAACAACACCTTCAAGTTCTGCAACCTGCCCGCTAGCAAGGTCAGGGTTGAGCGGGGGATGACACATGATGGCCTGGGCAAGTACTTATCACAGATAATAGAGAAAGCGCCGGGCCCCACTGCCGATATTGTCAAAATCCTGAAGGAGACCAAGACCGACGTGGTGGTCAACTACCTGCCGGTGGGGAGCGAGGAAGCCACCAAGTGGTACATTGAGCAGGTGCTTGCCGCCGGCTGCGGCTTTGTGAACTGCATCCCGGTCTTTATCGCCCGGGAAAAGTACTGGCAGGAGCGCTTTGAGCAGAGGGGGCTGCCGGTTATCGGGGATGACATCAAGTCCCAGGTAGGCGCCACCATCGTCCACCGCGTGCTCACCCGCCTCTTCGGAGACCGCGGCGTGAGGCTAGAGCGCACCTACCAGCTTAACTTCGGTGGCAATACTGACTTCTATAATATGCTGGAGCGGGAGCGGCTTGAGTCCAAGAAGATATCCAAGACCTCGGCGGTAACCTCCCAGCTGGACTACCAGCTTGACCCCTGCGATATTCACGTTGGTCCCAGCGACTATGTCCCCTGGCTTCTTGACCGCAAGTTCTGCCACATCCGGATGGAGGGGCGGACATTTGGTGACGTCCCCCTCAACGTGGAGGTGAAGCTGGAGGTATGGGACAGCCCCAACTCCGCCGGAGTGGTAATTGATGCTATCCGGTGCTGCAAGATAGCCCTTGACCGCGGGCTGAAGGGAGCACTTGTGGCTCCCTCCTCCTACTTCATGAAATCGCCGCCGGTTCAGTACACCGATGACGAAGCTCACAAGATGGTGGAGGAGTATATTTCCGGTGGCGAGAAGGGCGGTGACCAGGCACCAGAGTAAATCATAAGCGGAGGACGGCTGACAATGAAGATAGCGCTGGTATCTCCTTATGATTTTGCTTTCCCGGGCGGCGTTGCCAATCATATTCTGGCACTTGAGCGTTGCTTCACCAGCATGGGGCACGACGTCAGGGTTATTGCCCCGGCGTCCCGGCCGGTCACCGGTCTCGGCGACCGCTTTATTGCCCTCGGCAAGCCGCAGCCAATACCATCAAGCGGCTCTATTGCCCGTATCAGCGTATCGGTAAACCTGACCCACAGAATCAAGGCGATGCTTGACGGAGAGGATTTTGATATTATCCATCTTCATGAGCCGTTTTGCCCGACATTGTGTACCGGCGTGCTCCGTTTTTCCAACACGGTGAATATAGGCACCTTCCATGCCTCCCGCGCCCGGAGCTATACCTACTGGAAGCCGTATGTCACCATATTTCTAAAGAGACGCTCCAGCAAGCTCCGGGGCAGAATCGCCGTGTCCGGGTCTGCTAGGGACTGCGCCAACAAGCATTTCCCGGGGGACTACACTATAATACCCAACGGCGTTGACCTGGAGTACTTCTCCCCCGAAGTCGCCCCCGTGGGCGAGCTGTGTGACGGCAAGCTGAATATCCTGTTCGTGGGCCGCCTGGAAAAGCGCAAGGGCTTTGACTATCTGCTTGATGCCTACCAGCAGGTCAAGAGGAAAATCCCGGACTCGCGCCTCATCGTTGTCGGTCCCGGCACCAGGCTACGGCACGGGTACGAGAAACGGGTCAGGAGCGAGAGCCTGGAGGATGTCGTCTTTGCCGGGTATGTGCCGCAGGATGAGCTGCCGCGGTACTACAGGACGGCTGATATCTTCTGTGCCCCGGCTACCGGCAGGGAGAGCTTCGGCATTGTCCTGCTTGAAGCGATGGCAGTGGGTAAGCCGGTGGTGGCTTCAAATATAGAGGGCTACGCCAGCGTACTGGATGACGGGGTTGAGGGGCTGCTGGTGCCGCCGAAAGATTCAGGGGCACTGGCCCAAGCCCTGCTGCTTCTGGCGCGTGACCCGCAACTGCGGCAGCAGATGGGAGCTAGGGGGAGAGCCAAGGCCCTGGGATATAGCTGGCAGAATATTGCCCGGAGGGTGCTTGATTACTATAGACAGGTACTCAGCGAGTCCGGGCTCAGACAGATAACGAAAGCCAGCTCCCCGGTATAACTGATGACAAAAATAGCTTCAGTCCGCAAGACGCTAGCCGGCTATATCACCGAGCCAGCAGCAAGAGTCCTCGCCAGGACACGGGTAACACCCAATATCGTGAGCTGGTTTGGCTTTGCGCTGGCAGCGGGGGCAGCAGCACTGATTGCCACGGGGCACCTGGTGGCTGCCGGATTTGCGGTACTGGTCAGCGGTTTCTTTGATATAGTAGACGGGGCGCTAGCCCGCCATACCAGCCGGGCAACCCGCTTTGGCGCGGCGCTTGACTCTACCCTTGACCGCCTGTCCGAGGGGGTGCTCCTCCTCGGCGTCCTGTGGCTATTCTTGGCCGGAGAGCAGCCACTCCTGTCTGCCGCCCTTGCCCCGCAGTGGTCGGCACCACTTGTCTTCGTGACCCTGCTCGGCTCGGTGCTGGTGAGCTATATCCGGGCAAGGGCGGAGACGCTCGGCGTGGACTGCCAGGTGGGATTATTTACCAGGGGGGAGCGGGT
>CAYUBP010000039.1:0-8903 GCA_964443115.1 uncultured Dehalococcoidales bacterium
CAATCTGCCCCCTCGTCGGCTTGACCTCTATTGTCGGCTCCAGGAGACCGGTAGGGCGGACGAGCTGCTCCACCACCTGCTGGCTGTGCTGGTACTCATAGTCGCCGGGAGTCGCCGAGGTATATATAACCTGTTTTACCCGTTTCTGGAACTCATCAAAGCTGAGCGGGCGGTTGTCCAGTGCGGATGGCAGCCTGAAGCCGTACTCCACCAGCACCTCCTTGCGGGAGCGGTCGCCGTGGTACATGCCGCGAATCTGGGGCAGCGTCATGTGAGACTCGTCAATGAACAGCAGGAAGTCTTCGGGAAAGTAGTCCAGCAACGTCCACGGTGGGCTGCCCGGCGGGCGCTGTGATAGATGGCGGGAGTAGTTTTCCACGCCGGAGCAGTAGCCCGCCTCCTGCAGCATCTCCAGGTCGTAGCTGGTGCGGGCTTCAAGGCGGGCAGCCTCCAGCAATTTGCCCTGGCCCTTCAGCTCGGCTAACCTTTCTTCCAACTCCTGCCGGATGCTGCTTATTGCCAGCAGCAGCTTATCACGCGAGGTAACGAAGTGCTTGGCGGGGTAGATGTCCACCGAGTCCAGCTCAGTCACCAGCTCACCGGTGAGAGGGTCTACCCGGGCAATCCGCTCAACATCATCACCGAAGAACTCAATACGCAGGGCCAGCTCCTCATAGGCAGGCTGTATCTCCAGTGTATCACCGCGGATACGGAACTTGCCCCGGCTCAGGTCCATATCGTTGCGCTCGTACTGCATGTCCACCAGCCGGTGCAGCAGCTTCTCCCGCCGGAAACTTTCACCCCGCTTCAGGCCGCAGACAAAGCTACGGTACTCCTCGGGCTCCCCCAGACCGTAGATGCAGGACACCGAAGCCACAATAATCACGTCCCGGCGCTCAAACAGGGCACGGGTGGCGGCATGGCGCAGCTTATCAATCTCTTCATTTATGTCAATCTCTTTCTCAATGTAGGTATCGGTGCGCGGTATATAGGCTTCCGGCTGGTAGTAGTCATAGTAGCTCACGAAGTATTCCACGGCGTTACCGGGGAAAAACTCCTTGAACTCGCTATAGAGCTGAGCCGCCAGGGTCTTGTTATGGCAGATGACCAGGGCTGGTCTCTGCACTCGGGCAACAACGTTAGCCATGGTGAAAGTCTTACCGCTGCCGGTAACCCCCAGCAGAGTCTGGTGCCTGAAGCCATCAGCCAGCCCGGTCACCAGCCTGTCAACTGCCTGGGGCTGGTCACCGGTCATCCTGAAATCGGAGACTATCTCAAACTCCGGCATCTCTCTAACAGTATATCCCCTCGCCCTGCCGGTTACAATTTCTTCTGCTCAATACATGGTTGTCATTGCGAGCGGAGCGAAGCAATCTCAGCACAAACAGATTGCTTCGTCGCTACGCTCCTCGCAATGACAATAGTGACGCTCACGACAATGATGAATTCCGCTAATCAGGAGCGGGAGAACCCTACAATTTGCATATTGACAAACCAGCGGTTATCCTGTAAAGTCTCTCTTACCGATTAGCAGAAGGAGGCGAGACGATGGACAGTGTGTACAAGATAATCACCGTAGTTGGGACCAGCACCGAGTCCTGGGAAAAGGCAGCAGCTCACGCCGTGGAGACGGCGGCAAAGAGCCTGCGCGACCTCCGCATCGCCGAAGTTGAAGAGATGGACATGCAGCTTGAGAACGGTAAGGTCGTCAGCTACCGCGTCAAGGTCAGGGTCTCCTTCAAATACGAGGGTTAAGCTTCTCCCGCACAATAGCCGTTTCTTCCAGCCCGGGCAGAGCACTGAGCTGTATGATATACGCTACTGGGGAAGGTGGGTTATGCCTTTGAGATGGTATAGCCCTCCGTAGTACCCTGTGCTGAACTGTAACCGGCGGAAGCCCCGGTGACCGGAATGAAGCCCTTAGCGGTCGCTCTCACCGGAATACGCTCCCACTGGCAGCCAATAACTTTTGGCATAGCCCATGTTCTGATTTTCACCCTGCTTTTCAGCACCGGTATCTATGGCGCTGAGCGCTCTTCTGATGCCGACCTCTACTATAATTATTCTTCCCTGATGCTTGACGGGCAGCTGCCCTACCGTGACCTGGCGGTGGAGTACCCACCGGTAGCCCTCGTCCTGTTCATACTGCCTGACCTCTTTGCGCAGGACTTCAGTGCCTACATAAAGGCTTTTACCGTTGAGGCACTGCTGTTTGACCTTGCAGGGATAGTTCTTATATACCTGCTAGCCCGCCGCCTCAAGCTCAACACCCTGACAACGCTGACCGTTTACACGCTCTGCCTGCTGGCTATCGGGCCCACTGTTATTGAGCACTATGACATCATGCCGGCGGTGACGGTGCTGGCTTCGCTGTACGCCTTCAGCCGCGGCTGGAATAAGCTCACCTGGGCACTCGTCGCCATCGGGGTGCTGACCAAGCTATACCCGGCAGTGGTCGTCCCGCTCCTGCTAATACCGCAGCTCAGAGCCCGCCAGTACCGCCCGGTAGTATCCGTGGCAGCCAGCTTTCTGGTCACTACGGCAGCCATTGTTATCCCCTGCCTGGCGCTCAGCCCCCATGGCTTCCTGGACTCCTTCAGCTACCACGCCGAGCGCGGTCTGCAAATTGAAAGCACCTACTCCTCATTTATACTGATGGGGCGGAGCCTGGGGCTTACCTCGCTTGAGGTGTGGCACGATTACGGCTCAATAAATATCGCTTCGCCGCTGGCGGATACGCTTGCCAGCCTGTCGCCGGTGATAATGGCGCTCTCGTTAGCTATCGTCTACTGGCTATTTTACAGAAGGCAGGCAGACCGGCAGCCCGTCCTGAACATGATGACCAGCTACTGGTTCATATCTGTACTTGTCTTCATAATAAGCAACAAAGTGCTGTCTCCGCAGTTCATAGTGTGGCTCTACCCCATGATTCCACTGGTGACGGGTTACTGGCGGCACCTTTCCTGGCTGGTCTTCATAGCGGTGGGACTGCTGACCAACTACGTATTTCCCGGTCACTACTGGGAACTCTTTCTCGGGCTTGAGCCAAAGGTAATCGGCGCCCTCTTCCTCAGGAACATGCTGCTGATAGCCCTGGCTATACTATACGTGGTCTTTCCCCGGGGACTCTCGCGCGGACGGAGGCGGGAAGCTGAAGATACCGCTGGTTCATAAGCCCCAGCCAGAGCTATGCCCGCCGATTTGACAATGCTTATCTTATCTGAGACAATGAAATCAACATCCCTGCACTACTCTGCAAACCCAACCTCACCTGCAGCAAGCAGTGCGTACCCGGCAAGAATCGCTGGATAAGGGGTTAGCCATGCGGCAGAACCGGCCGTTCCCGCCTATCCGTACCCAGCCGCAGCCAGAACCAAAACCGCCCTGGCTGGAAGCCGTGCGCCACCGCCTGAACCACTTTTATACCCGGTTCCAGAAGGTCATCCTCGTCGCCAGCGGCATCGTAATAGCGCTGACGGCAATGCTCCTCTATGATATGACGCTGCCGCCGCCGCAGCGCCTGACGCAGGACGATATTGACGCCGCCGTGGAGCGCACCCTGGAGACCATGCCGCCCGAGCCTTCGTTTGCATCAGAAGTATATGAAATTATCCGGTATTCCGTGGTACGAGTCAGCGGTATTGTCTGGGAAGGCACGGAGAAAGTAGAGGGCTCAATGGGCACCGGCGTCGTCATCAACGATGCCGGGAATATCCTCACCAGCCTGCATATTATCAGTAACTCGTCAGAAATACGCGTCGTCTTTGCCGACGGCACCGAGTCGCTGGCCTCAATCCGCGCCATGCAGGCGGAAAACGACCTGGTCATCCTGCGCCCGCGGCTGGTTCCCGATGACCTGGTGCCAGCAACGCTGGGCAACTCCGCCATGCTGCAGGTCGGCGACGAGGTGGTGGCGGTGGGGAACCCCTTTGGAATCAACAACTCGGTGTCAGCCGGGGTTATCTCCGGACTGGGGCGGGAGTACGGCGAGGAAGAGACAGGCAAGACGTTCACCAACCTCATCCAGTTTGACGCCGCCGTCAACCCCGGCAACTCCGGGGGGCCGCTGCTCAACCGTAACGGCGAGGTTATCGGTATCGTTTTAGGACTGCTCAACCCGTCCGACCAGGAGGTCTTTATCGGCATCGGCTTTGCCGTGCCGATTGAGACTGCCGCATCTGCCATAGCGGGGGGGCCACCGCTCTAGCAACGCTAAGACTTGGAGAAGACAATGACGGAAGAAAAGAGACCCGGGGAAGCTCCATTGATGGAGCAGGTGCTGTACGAAGTTAAAAAAGTTATCGTGGGGCAGGACCGCCTGCTGGAGCGCGTGGTGGTGGCGCTGCTTGCGCAGGGACACCTACTGGTGGAGGGCGTGCCGGGACTGGCGAAGACGCTTACCATCAAGACCCTGGCTGAAGCCATCCACGGCACCTTCAAGCGCGTCCAGTTCACGCCCGACCTTGTCCCCGCCGACCTGGTGGGCACGCGTATCTATAACCAGAAGACCTGCGAGTTCAGTACCTCGCTTGGGCCCGTCTTCACCAACCTGCTGCTCGCCGACGAGATTAACCGCGCGCCGGCTAAAGTGCAGAGCGCCCTGCTTGAGGTGATGCAGGAGCGCCAGGTGACCATCGGCGGCGAGACATACAAAGTGCCCGAGCCGTTCCTGGTGATGGCGACCCAGAATCCGATTGAGACCGAGGGCGTCTATCCCCTGCCCGAGGCGCAGGTAGACCGCTTCATGATGAAGGTGCTGGTAGACTACCCCGGCGATACCGAGGAGTTCGTCATCGTGGAGCGTATGACAGGCATACTGGCGCCGGTAAGGGCAGTGGTGACCACGGAGCAACTTATTGACCTGCGGCACGAAGCAGAGAGGGTATACGTTGACCCGCCGCTTATCCAGTATGCAGTGCGCCTGGTAGCGGCAACGCGTCAGCCGGAGAAGCACGGCGTGCCGGAGATTGCCAAGTACATAATGTATGGCGCCAGCCCCCGTGCCTCCATCAACCTCATCATCACCGGGCGCGCCCTGGCATTTATCCGGGGGCGCGACTACGCGATACCGCAGGACGTCATGGACATGGCGCTGGACGTGATGCGGCACCGCCTCGTCCTCTCTTATGAAGCCCTGTCCGATGGCGTCACCAGCGACATGATACTGGAGAGAATACTGGAGTCTATTCCGGCTCCGGAGCAACCGTTACAAGCCCATGCTAACGCAAGCAGCTAACCCTGAAGCCATACTGCGGCGCCTTGACTGGACGGTAATCCGCCGCCTGGACGGCCTCCTGCAGGGGGACTACCGGACGCTGTTCCACGGCTTTGGCTTAGACCTGGCTGACCTGCGCGAGTACCAGTTCAGCGACGATGTCCGCTACATTGACTGGAACGTCACGGCACGGATGAACACACCCTATGTCCGCCTCTATACCGAAGACCGCGAGGTGACCGCCTGGTTCCTGCTGGACCTGAGCCCTTCGGTGGACTTCGGGACGGCAAGCGTGCTCAAGCGCAGCCTGCTGGTTGACTTTGTCACCATACTGGCAAGGCTACTCACGCGGCACGGTAACCGCATCGGGGCGATTTTCTACGGGGGAAAAGTGCAGGGCATAGTGCCGGCGTACGGCGGCAAGCGCCAGGTGCTGCGCCTTATCCGGGATATGCTGGAGCAGCCGCAGCTGAAACAGGCGCCGCTCACCGACCTTGCCGCATTGTTTGAGGCGGCGCTGCGCATAATCCGGCGGCGGTCGCTTGTATTTATCGTCTCCGACTTCATCAGCGCCCCCGGCTGGGAGAAGCCGCTGGGCATACTCACCCGGCGCCACGAAGTCCTGGCAGTCCGCCCCTATGACCCGCGCGAGCAAGAGTTGCCGGACATCGGCACGGTCGTACTTGAGGATGCCGAAAGCGGCGAGCAGCTCTTTGTTGACACCCACGACCGGGGGTTCCGGGAGCGCTTTGCCGCAGCCAGCCGGAAGCGGGAATACGAGCTGGACGTTGCCCTCAGCCGCGCCAGTGTGGACAAGCTGGCGCTCTCCACCGAGGGCGACCTGGTAAAGGACATCCTGAAATTCGCCATGCTGCGCAAGCAGCGCCGGAAGCTGCCAGCCGCCTCCGCCAAATCCAGGCCTCCCGGGCTGGCAGGATAGAGGAGAGGACATGCCATTTCTCTGGACAGGTATGCTGTGGCTGCTGGTGCTGGTGCCGACAATGGTCGGCGTCTACCTGCTCTTGCAGCGGCGGCGCAGGAAATACGCCCTGCGCTACTCCAGCCTGTCGCTGGTCAGGGATGCGCTGGGCAAGGGGCCCGGCTTCCGCCGCCACATCCCCCCGTTACTGCTGCTCATCGGACTGATGGCTATGATATTCGCCCTCGCCCGCCCGGTGGCGACTATCATGCTGCCCTCGCAGCAGGGCACGGTTATCCTTACCTTTGATATATCACGGAGCATGCTGGCAGATGATATTGCGCCCAGCCGGATTGAGGCAGCCAAAGCCGCCGCCCGGATTTTCGTGGACAACCAGCCCACGAACGTGCGCATCGGCATCGTCTCCTTCAGCGACGTCGCCATGATTGTCCAGGCGCCGACCACCGACCGCGAGGCGGTGCTCGCCGCCATCAACCGCCTGACACCCCAGCGCCGAACCGCCATCGGCAGCGGCATCGTCACCTCCCTAGACGCCATCTTTGAGAACACCGGCGGACAGCCGACCCCCACCCTGGCTGACCCGCTCATGCTCCCCTCCCCGACTCCGGCGCCGCCCATCGTAGCCCCCGGCAGCTACACATCCGCCGTCGTCATCCTGCTCAGCGACGGCGTGAGCAACACCGGCATTCACCCCCTGGAAGCGGTGGAGTACGCCTCCAGCCGCGGCGTGCGCGTCTATACAGTGGGCATGGGCAGCCCGGAGGGCGCAATCCTGCAGAGCGAGGGCTTCTCTATCCGCGTGCAGCTTGACGAGGAGACCCTCAAGAGCATCGCCACCTACACCAATGCCGCCTACTTCAAAGCCGAGACCGAGACCGACCTCTCCAACATCTACGGAGACCTGAGCACGCGCCTGGTGTTCCAGCCGGAAGAGACCGAACTCACCGCCGCCTTCACCGGACTGGCGGCGCTGCTGCTTATCGTCGCCGGCACGCTCTCCATGCTCTGGTTCAACCGGCTAATCTAGAGGAAGACCCTCCCCCTTAATCCCCCCCTGGAAAGGAGGGGGAGGAAAGAAAAAAGAGAGGCGGGTGCCTCTCTTGAGCAGTGACTGCTTTGTGGTAATACTCACCTGCTATCCCCGAAAGACAGCTGACTGGATTACCGAAAACCTGTCTTTAACGCCGAAATCCGCATAGAGCCTCTGGGTTAAAGAGCCCCGTGGGTAATTGGTCTTTTCTTGTATCATAATGAGTTCTGAGACAACAAGCAAAAACTCTACACTGAATTCTCCTACTCTATCTAGTTCAGTAAATTCCTTAGCACCATCAGGATTAAAAACTTGCAGCTTCGGCGGGTAATAATCAATAGGCTGAATTTTGCTGAACACGCCTAGAATGTGGTCTCTGAGCTTTAGGGTGAGACTCGGGTCAAACGCATGCTTTACATACATCTCAACAATTAAATGCACATGGGTAGGTGTCCTTTCCCTTTTCCCTGGTTCACGAAATCTGACTCTAAAATCATAGGGTGATTCCTCTTTCTTTCCCTTTTCCACAAATATCTCTATGCCGTTCCATGTTGTATAAATTAAAGTACCGTCTCCATGTCCAAAAACTCCAAACCCTACGGCAAAAAGGTTCTGAAAAAGTAACAGAGTCTTTAGCAGGATTCTGACAAATCTCATCAATCTAGCTACTCCACTTCATACTGTCTTTGAATTCTTTGAGATTCTCGTCTGCGCTTGGCTTTCTAAAAACGAACAGGTGCTCGTGAAAGGTGAGAAGAAAATCATGATTAAAGCTCCTGTTCCATCTACCACGCATCGTCTGAGTATGCCACTGCTCCTTTATAATATCTTCTCTAAGGATAAATCCTTGATTAAGGAAGACCTCCAACACTCTGAAAGCTATAGGAACATAGTGCTTGTGTTTATGAGTGTCTCCAATAAGAATAGCACAATGTTTGCTAGGTTTTAAGACTCTAAAACATTCTTTCGCCACGCTAACCATTTCGGAGATAAATTCGTCTATGCTGTGGACTCGCGAAAGGTCTCCGTTCTCACGCTCTTTTGAATAAGGGATTATGTTTGCGTATGGTGGATGAGTAGCTATGAGATCAACAGCGTCATCATCTATCAGATCTAGCCTTCTGGCATCACCAAGATAAAGCTTCTGAATGGTCGGAGCTTGGCCATCTGATATATGTGTAAAGTCCAGCCGGTTGTAAGCCACCATCAAAGCATCTAAATTTACATCAACTCCAATACCATTTCTGCGCAGTAGTCTACATTCTATTAATGTAGTGCCAGAGCCCAGCATTTGATCTAGTACTAAGTCACCTTCATTTGAATAGCGAAGAATCAAGTTTCTAGGGATTTGAGGTGCCCAGTTGCCACGGTAATTCCCTCTGTGGGTTGCCCAATTGCCACGATGCTCAAAAGACCACACAGTGGTCTTTTCCAGATTAAAATCTTTTGGCTCATGAAACTTTATCTGGCTACCGACGAGGAGTTTTACTTTGGTACCATCCACCGCGATCTCTCTATGGTCTTTTACGAACTCCTTATATTCTCGCTCAGTTATCTCTCTCATATCCATCACTTTCCCCTCTAGCACTCCAATAGATTAAACCCGCTGTCTTTATCGGGGAGGCGGGCGGCGTTAGTGCCCAGAATCTCGTAAATAATAGTCTCGCCCACCAGCCAGGTGCTGACGCCGGGGCGGAGGCAGCCGGTCAGCGTCTGCC
>CAYUBP010000040.1:0-3824 GCA_964443115.1 uncultured Dehalococcoidales bacterium
CCTGCCAATTACCAAGCATAATTATCTTGTGCTTGATGCCGGCTCGCTGGGCAATATCGTTAAGGAGGCTTTTTACCTGGCAAGGACCGGTCGCCCGGGACCGGTGCTTATAGATATACCCCGCGATGTCTTTATTGACCCGGCGGAGTTCCACTACCCGGCACGGGTGAACCTGCCCAGCTATAAGCCTACTGTGCACGGGCACCCGGCGCAGATTAAGAAGGCAGCGAAGGTGATAAACGAGGCACGGCAGCCGCTAATTGTCGCCGGGCGGGGGGTTATCATCTCTAAAGCCTACGCTGAGCTCAAGGAGCTGGTGGAGACAGCGCAGATACCAGTTGTGACGACCCTGCTCGGTATCGGCTGCTTCCCGGAGAGTCACGCCCTGAGCTACGGTATGATAGGGATGCACGGCATGGCTTACGCTAACATGGCGGTAAATGCTGCCGATGTCATTATTGCTATCGGGATGAGGTTTGATGACCGGGCTACCGCCCGGGTGAGCGGTTTTGCCCCGCATGCCAAGATTGTCCATATTGATATTGACCCGGTGGAAATCGGGAAGAATGTCCGGGTGGACGTGCCGATTGTGGGTGATGTCAGGCTGGTACTGAAAGAGCTGAACAAGCAGGTCGTTTCCGCCGAGCATGTTGAATGGATTCGCCAGCTTGACAGCTGGAGAAAGCGACACCCGCTGACCATTGTCCGTGACCATCACGGACTTCTGCCCCAGTATGTCATTCAGAAGATATATGAGGTAACCAGGGGTGAGGCTATTGTCGTTACTGGCGTGGGGCAGAACCAGATGTGGTCAGCCCAGCACTACTGGTATAATAAGCCGAATAGCTTTATATCATCCGGAGGGCTGGGGACGATGGGCTTTGAACTGCCGGCGGCAATGGGAGCCAAGGTCGGCTGCCCGGACGAGGCAGTGTGGTGTGTTGCCGGTGACGGCGGTTTCCAGATGACGATGCAGGAGCTTGCCACCCTGGTGCAGGATAAGATAGCAGTCAAGATAGCCATTCTCAATAACGGCTATCTGGGAATGGTGAGACAGTGGCAGGAGCTCTTTTACGGGAAGCGGTACGTGGCGACGCCACTGACCTGCCCCGATTTTGTCAAGCTTGGCGAGGCGTACTGTATACCGTCGTTAAGGGTTAAGCACAAGAAAGAGGTGGTTCCGGCGATTGAACAGGCAATGGCACATGATGGTCCGTTCCTGATTGATTTCATGGTCGAGCCGGAGGAAAATGTCTATCCGATGGTGCCGCCGGGGGCGTCAATAGCGGAGATTCTTGAAGCACCCCGGGGAGAGGCGGAAGCCATCTCCGATTCCGCCCGGCTTCCGGTGAGTAATATTTAGAGGTGGCAGAATGGCAGCAGTAAAGCATACCCTGGTTGCCCTGGTGGAAGATAAGCCCGGAGTACTGAACCGGATAGCCAGCCTTTTCCGGAGACGCAGCTTCAATATTGAGAGTATTGCCGTGGGGCACAGCGAGCTACCCCACCTGTCGCGGGTGACCATTGTTGTTGACGGGGCAACCACGATGGTGGAGCAGGTTAGAAAGCAGCTGGATAAGGTGATAGATGTCGTCAAGGTATCGGATATTACCGGCGATGCCATGGTCTCGCGGGAACTGGCGCTGGTCAAGGTCAAGACTACATCATCTTCCAGGAGCGAGATAATCCAGATAGTTGACATCTTCCGGGCAAACATAGTGGATGTTGCCGCTGATTCCGTGACCATTGAGGTCACCGGCGACGAGGACAAGATTGAGTCGTTGTTTAATCTGCTCCGGGGCTTTGGCATCAGGGAGATAGCCAGGACCGGGCGTATCGCCATGACCCGCGGCGCCCTGGGGTCGCCTTTAGTAGAAGAGAAGGCTCCCAGGAGCCGGGCTAAAGAAGAGAAAAAAGAATAAAGGAGATGCTATGGCTAGGATTTACTATGACGGCGATGCTGACCTGGGTTTGCTCACCAATAAGGTGATTGGCATTATCGGCTACGGCAGCCAGGGACATGCCCATGCCCAGAACCTAAAGGACAGCGGCTGCCAGGTGCTGGTGGCGGAAGCCGAGGGCAGCCCGGGCTGGAAGAAGGCTAAGGATGCCGGCTTCAGGGTAATTAGCGCGGCTGATGTGGCAAAGGAAGCCGATATTATCGTTATGCTGGTGCCGGATAACCTGCAGCGGCAGGTCTACCGTGAAGCAATAGAGAAAGGCTTGACTCCCGGCAAGATGCTGATGTTTGCCCACGGCTTCAACATTCACTTCTGCCAGATTATTCCGCCGGCTGATATAGATGTTACCATGATTGCCCCCAAGGGGCCCGGCCCCATGCTGCGTCAGCTATATACCGAGGGCATCGGGCTGCCGGCGCTGGTCGCCGTCCCGCAGGACGCCTCGGGTAAGGCGAGGGCTCTCGCCCTCGCCTATGCCAAGGGCATCGGGTGCAGCCGTGCCGGAGTCCTGGAAACGACATTTGCCGAGGAGACGGAGACCGACCTGTTCGGGGAGCAGGCGGTGCTGTGTGGCGGCGTTTCAGCCCTGGTGAAGGCGGGGTTTGAGACGCTGGTTGAAGCCGGCTACCAGCCGGAGATAGCCTATTTTGAATGCTTCCATGAGTTGAAGCTCATCGTTGACCTGATGTACCGAGGAGGATTGAACTACATGCGCCAGTCGGTCAGCGATACCGCCGAGTACGGCGACTATACACGGGGACCCCGCGTAATTGACGACATGGTCAAGGACGAAATGGCGCAAATCCTGTCCGAGATTCAGGACGGCAGCTTCGCCAAGGAGTGGATTCTGGAGAACCAGGCGGGCAGGCCGGTTTATAACGCCTTGAAGCGCATGGATGCCGAGCACATGATTGAGGAGGTCGGCGCCGAGCTGCGGGCAATGATGCCCTGGCTTAAGAAGTAGTAAGGGAGCCCCACTCTCTTAGTCCCCCTCTCCTTGGAAAGGAGGGGGAAGAGAGAAAAGGAGGGGCGTTAGCCTCTCTTAAGACGCTATTTCCCCTTTCCCTTGAGGGAAGGGGAAATGGGGATGGGTGAGGAACAGCCATCCACGAAGTGCTGAAATCCATGAACATTCAATACCGTGTGAAGTCCTTTTCCGGGGAAGACAAGCTCATCCTTACCAGCCCCTCTCTATTGTGTAGAGAGGGGAGGCTGCTTTGTGAACGAAGGTAAGGAAGGAGTTGTGAGAAACGGGCAGTTTCTCTTAGAGCGAATAGTATGGACAGGGTAATCATCTTTGATACCACGTTAAGGGATGGGGAGCAGGCGGCGGGGGGGATGCTGAATCCCCAGGAAAAGCTGGAGATAGCCCGGCAGCTGGAGAAGCTGGGCGTGGATGTTATTGAGGCTGGCTTCCCCATCAGTTCTCCGGGTGATTTTGAGGCAGTGAGTCTCATTGCCCGTGAGGTGCGGAGGCCGGTAATCTGCGGTCTAGCGCGGGCTCACCCGGATGACATTGACCGGGCGTGGGAGGCGGTTAAGGAGGCGGAGCACCCGCGAATCCACGTCTTTCTCTCGGCTTCGGATGTGCACATGATGTACCAGCTCAAGAAAAGCCGCAAGGAGGTGCTGGAGACTTCTCGGGAGATGGTCGCCAGGGCGAAGAAATATACCGATGATATTGAGTTCTCGCCCATGGACGCCAGCCGGGCGGATGCCGAATTTGTCTATCAAATCCTGGAGGCGGTGATTGGCGCCGGCGCTACCACCGTTAACATTCCTGATACCGTGGGCTATGCCATACCCGAGGAGTTTGGCAGGCTGATTGGCGGTATTATGGAAAACGTGCCCAATATCAATAGG
>CAYUBP010000040.1:3834-8771 GCA_964443115.1 uncultured Dehalococcoidales bacterium
CAGCCTGGAGGCGGTGAGGCGGGGAGTGCGGCAGGTGGAGTGCACCATAAACGGCATTGGCGAGCGGGCGGGCAATGCCTCCATGGAAGAGGTAGTGATGGCGATTAAGACCCGTAGCGACTTTTTCGGGCTTGCCACCGGGGTTGATACCCGGCAAATTTACCGGGCGAGCCGGATGGTAAGCGAGCTCACCGGCTTTGTGGTACAGCCCAACAAGGCAATTGTCGGCGCCAATGCCTTCCGCCATGAATCGGGGATTCACCAGGACGGCGTCATCAAGATGCCGATAACCTACGAAATAATTGACCCGAGGACGGTGGGCATACCGGCGTCAAGCCTGGTGCTGGGTAAGCTGAGCGGGCGCCATGCTTTCAAGGAGCGGCTGTCAGAGCTGGGCTACAGCCTGAGTGAAGAGGACTTCAACCGTGCGTTCACGGCGTTCAAGCAACTGGCGGATAAGAAGAAGAGGGTCAGCGACCGGGATATTGAGTCGCTGGTCGCCGAGGAGCAGCGCACCGTCTCCGAGGTCTACCACCTTGACCGCATCCAGGTGTCCTGCGGGGACAGGGGCATACCGACCGCTGCCGTCAGGCTTATCGGTCCCGGTGGCGAGGTGCTGGCGGATGCTGCCCTGGGCACCGGTCCGGTGGACGCGGTGTACAGGGCGATTAACCGGCTTATCGGCGTGCCCAATGTGCTTACCGAGTTCAGCGTTAAGTCGGTGACCGAGGGCATTGATGCCATCGGCGAGGTGCTGATAAGGATTGAGAGCGATGGCATGACCTATGCCGGGCGGGGGGCGGATACCGATATCATTGTTGCCAGCGCCAAGGCTTATATGAACGCCCTGAACAGGCTGCTGACAACCAGAAAAACAACCGGGTAAGCGAGGCTGCGGAGTGGGATTTGATGTGGAAGCAGTCCTGCGCCTGCTGCTGGCGGCGGCCCTGGGGGCGGCTATCGGTTACCAGCGGGAGCGGGCGCGTAAGGCGGCCGGCTTGAGGACTCATGTCCTGATTTGTGTTGGCTCCGCCCTGTTCACCCTGGCTTCTATCTACGGCTTTGGCGGCGCCAGTGACCCTTCCCGGATAGCTGCCGGCATCGTCACCGGCATCGGTTTTCTGGGAGCCGGTGCTATCCTGCACCGCGAGCACCAGACGAGGGGTATCGTTGAGGGGTTGACCACTGCCGCCAGTATATGGGTGATAGCCGGCATCGGGCTGGCAGCGGGCGCCGGTCTATACCTGCTGTCGGTCGTTACTGCGGCGATAGTGCTGATTGTATTGCTCCTCCCTCACCCTATACGGTAACTGGTTACCCTGGAAAGGAGACCAAATTGACTCTAGCTGAGAAGGTACTGGCGGCTCACAGCGACCGGAAGAAGGTAACCCCCGGTGAGTTGATTAATGTCAGCGTGGACCTGATTCTGGCTAACGATATAACCGCCCCGATTGCCATCAGGGAGTTCCGGCGAATCGGGGTCAGGCGTGTCTTTGACCCGAAGAAGATAGTGCTGGTGCCCGACCACTTCACCCCGAATAAGGACATCGCCTCCGCCGAGCAGGCGAAGCTGATGCGGGACTTTGCCCGTGAGCAGGGGACGGTATATTTTGAAGTGGGGCAAATGGGCATTGAGCATGTACTGCTGCCGGAGCAGGGGCTGGTGCTGCCCGGAGATGTGGTCATCGGGGCTGATTCTCACACCTGTACCTACGGCGCCCTGGGGGCGTTCGCCACCGGCATGGGGTCAACTGACATCGCTGCCGCCATGGCTACCGGTGAAATCTGGATGAAGGTGCCGCCTACCATCAAGCTGGTCTACCGCGGCAACTTGCCCAAATGGGTGGGAGGCAAAGACCTCATACTGTATACAATAGGCAGCATTGGCGTTGACGGCGCCCTGTACTCGGTAATGGAGTTTACCGGCGAGGCGGTGGAGGAGCTTACCATGGACGGGCGGTTCACCATGGCGAACATGGCGATTGAGGCGGGAGCCAAGGCGGGCATCTTTCACGTGGACAACAAGACCCAGATTTACATAAAACGCAGGGCGAAGCGAAGATATGGCGTCTACGAGCCGGATGGTGACGCTGAATACTCCAGGGTAATAGAATATGACATATCGTCCCTGGAGCCTCAGGTTGCCCTGCCCCATTCGCCGGCTAATGCCAGGCCGGTGAGCCAGGTGGGGAAAATAGAGATTGACCAGGCGGTAATTGGCAGCTGCACCAACGGCCGCCTTGATGATTTGCGTCTTGCCGCCCAGGTGCTCAAGGGGAAGCGGGTGCACCAGAGGGTGCGGTGCATTATTATCCCAGGCTCGCAGCAGGTCTATCTTGATGCAGTTAACGAGGGGCTGATTGAGGTATTCATTCGTGCCGGGGCTGCGGTCAGTACCCCCACCTGCGGTCCCTGCCTCGGCGGGCACATGGGAATCCTGGCGGACGGCGAGCGGGCTATCTCCACCACCAACCGCAACTTTGTCGGCAGGATGGGCAGCACCAGGTCAGAGGTCTACCTGTCTAACCCGGCGGTTGCTGCCTCCAGCGCCGTAGTGGGCAGGATTGCCAGCCCCGAAGAGGTATGAACCCGAGGCTAGTGGAATCCAGAGGCCATTAGCTGGAAAGGAGGCAAGACATTGAAAGGTGTGGCATTGATTGTTGGCTTAGTCATAGTAGCATTCTTAACGACGTCTTGTTTTGCGAGCTTGGACCCTCATCATGAGACGGAAGAAACACAGCACCGGGTTACCATGTTAGAGCTAAAGCTGCGTGACACACAAGAGCAATTAACTTTGGCCCAGGAGAAGCTAGATGCCGCTCAATCCGAACTTACGAAGCTCCAGGCCGAACTTGATGAATTAATAGAAGACGTACGTTCCCCCAGATAAGAGGACGCTCAAAGGGGGCGAGGTTTAAGTGGCTTAGCTGACGGCGAGCGCTATCTCCACCACCAACCGCAACTTCGTCGGCAGGATTGTCAGCCCGGGAGAGGCATAGCTCTAAGGAGGAGAAGGACTGTGAAGCTTGGTATTATCGTCTACTGCAACGACCCCGAGACTGTTTATAACGCCTTCCGCTTTGCCAACCTGGCGCTTAGCGGGGGCGACCAGGTAAGGGTATTCCTGCTGGGCAAGGGAGTGGAGAGCGAAACGCTTGACACCGATTCTTTCAAGGTGAATGAGCAGGTGCAGGCATTCGTTGGCGGCAGCGGCAGGATATTTGCCTGCGGCGCCTGCCTGAAAATCCGCCAGCAGGGAGGCTCGGCAGCCTGCCCTGTCTCGACGCTCAAAGATATGTATGAAATAGTAAAAGAAAGCGACAGGATTGTCACTTTCTAGTCCTGGGAACAAACAAAGCTGAAGATGAATTCCTGTTACCTTGTTAGAGGAAGGGTATTGTGAGGGGGTTAAGATGGCGAAAACCGGAACGACCTGGCGTGAAAAGATGAATAAAGCCTATAAGCTTCCCTGTGTTGAGCCTATACTGCCCAAGATGGCTCGCACCTGGGGTGCGGGCACTATCTGCGTACCGTCGCCGCTTGAGGTGGACGAAATTATGCGGAGCGTTCCGCAGGGCAGGCTGATTACCGTCAACCAGATACGGGAGATAGTCGCCCGCAGGCATGGGGCGACTATCGGCTGACCGATGGGCACCGGCATCTTTGTCCGGATTGCGGCTGGTGCAGCCGGCGAAATGGCAGAAGAAGGAGAGACGGATATTACTCCCTACTGGCGGACGCTGAAGTCCGGCGGCGAGCTGAACGAGAAATACCCCGGCGGTGTGGAAGCCCAGGCTGAAAGGCTGAGAGAAGAAGGGCACACTATAGAGAATGACAGAGCGGGCAAGCCGAAGCGGGTGAAGGACTGGGAGAAGGTGCTGGTGGGTGTTTAAGGTTCAAAAGGGGCGGAGCCCCTTTATAAAAATAACTTCCCTCTCCCCTTCGTAAGGGGAGAGGGACTAAGGGTGAGGGGTTGGAAACAAACCTGAATGAAAGTTCGTGATATAATCAGGTTGATTGAGGAAGACGGTTGGTATGTCGTTGCGACCCGGGGCAGCCACCGCCAGTACAAGCACCCGACAAAGCCGGGGCGGGTTACCATCGCCGGCAATCCCAATCATGAGGTGGCGCCCGGGACACTGAACAGCATCCTGAAGCAGGCAAAGCTAAAGGAGTAGCATTATGAGTAAATATCTGGTCATCTTTGAGAAAGCAAACAGTAATTATTCTGCCTACGTGCCGGATTTGCCGGGCTGTATTGCTACCGGGGCTAGTCGCCGGGAAGTAGAAAAGAATATCAAGGAAGCGATTAGTTTCCATATTGATGGGCTGACAAAGGACGGCTCGTCTTTGCCCGCACCTGCTGCATTTACCGAGTACGTGGAGGTATAAAGAGTACCGGTACGGACGGGGTTCAAAAGGGGCTTAGCCCCTTTATAAAAATTCTCCTCCTCTTCCCTTATTAAGGGGGGAGGGATTAAGGGTGAGGGGTAAATAGATGCTGAGAGGCAAAGTCCATAAATACGGGGCGGATGTTAACACGGATGTGATAATACCGGCGCGGTACCTGAATGTCTCGGAGCCGGCGGCGCTGGCGGCGCACTGCATGGAGGATATTGACCGGGATTTCCTCAAGCGGGTTCAGCCTGGTGATATAATTATGGCGACCACCAACTTCGGCTGCGGCTCGTCAAGGGAACATGCCCCGCTGGCAATCAAGGCGGCTGGTATATCGTGTGTCATTGCCGGGAGCTTTGCCCGCATCTTCTACCGCAACGCCATAAATATCGGCTTGCCGCTGCTTGAGAGCGGTGAGGCGGTGGATAACACCGGGGCGGGCGATGTCCTTGAGGTTGAGCTGTCTACCGGCAAGATAAAGAATCTGACGAGCGGCAGGGCTTTTGCCGCCAAGCCCTATCCGGGGTTCATGGCGGAGC
>CAYUBP010000041.1:0-8717 GCA_964443115.1 uncultured Dehalococcoidales bacterium
CCATCAGGTCAAGGAAATAGAGGCCGGCGAGGATGCCGTCACGCTCCGGCATGTGCCCCCGGAAACCGTAGCCGCCGCTCTCTTCGCCGCCGATGAGCGCATTCCGGCTGGTCATTACCGGGGCAACATACTTAAAGCCCACCGGCGTTTCATAGACCGGCACGTTGTATATCTCACCCAGGCGGTAAATCATGCTGGTCATGGTTACCGTCTTAACAATGAGACCGCGCTCACCGCGTACCTCCAGCAGGTAGAGGCAGAGCAGGGCAAATACCTGGAGCTGGGTGAGAAACTTTCCGTTCTCGTCAATGACGCCGAGCCGGTCGGCGTCGCCGTCGGTCGCCAGCCCGATGTCAGCCTTCCCCTCTTTAACCTCAGCCGAGAGCTTGCCCAGGTTAGCCGCGATTGGCTCCGGCTGTATTCCGGGGAATATGGGGTTACGCTCACTGTTTATCTCCACGATGTCTGTAGCCCCGCCCTTAAGCAGCTTCTTCAGGTAGCCAGCGCCGGCGCCATACATTGAGTCAATAGCCAGCCTCAGCCGGGCTTGCCGCAGGGTCTTCATGTCAACCATGCGGCTGACCTGTTCAAGATAGGCGGGGTCAAGGTCAGCGTCTTTCACCAGTTGCAGTTCCCGTGCCCTGTCCAGCGCCAGGCGGCTCGTCTTGCCAGTAGCGAGAGTCCGGGAGATGTTCTTTTCCAGCATGGCAACGACCTCCGGCGGGGCGCTGGCGCCGTCCTGCGTCTTGTATTTGAACCCGTTATACTGCGCCGGGTTGTGGCTGGCGGTGATGATGATAGCGCCCCCGGCTTCTTCCGCGAGGACGCTGTAGCTTATTACCGGCGTCGGCGCTGCCCTGGAGGAAAGGGAGACCTTTATCCCGTTGCCCGCTATCACCTCCGCCGCTGCAGCGGCAAAGTCTTCGGAGGCAAAGCGGGTGTCATAGCCGATGATTGCCCCCCGGCTGGCTAAGCCGGACTCCTTGAGATAGTCAGCCACAGCTTGGGCGCAGACCCGAACATTGTCAAAGGTAAAGTCCTGTGCGATGATGCCGCGCCAGCCGTCAGTGCCGAATTTTATAGGACTGTTTGACAACTTCACTCTCCATACTCTCTCTTTTGGAAGAGAGGGAAAAAGATTCTGAAGAGGGGCAAAGCCCCTCTTAAACACCCGCAGTAGTAATTATTATAACACATACCCTCTGGACACCCGGTGCACTTGATGATAAGCTATACCCAAAATCCCGAGAGGAGGCAAAGTATGGAAGCAACTGCCAGGAAAAGGACATGGATGCCAACCGTCGCCGGCACTCTGGACATAATCTCCGGGGTGTTTAGTCTCCTCTGCGCACTTGCCAGCATCGTAGCCGTTATTGCTGTCGCTTTAATTAGTGAAGCGTCATTTCTTGAGGATATGCGGGCAGCCTTAGCGGAAGCCAGTATTGGCTCGGAATTCCTGGTTGCCATCCTGGCGGTTACCGCTGTCTGGATGGCGGCGGCGGGTATACTGGCACTGCTGGGCGGCATATACTCAATCCAGAGACGTAAGTGGGGGCTGACGCTTGCCGGTTCCATTGCGGCTATCCTTGGCGGCTGGACAGTGCTTGGCATATTAGCCACGATATTTGCCGCAATATCCAAGAACGAGTTTGAGTAGGCGCTCACTCCAGGACCGGCTGTAGCTCGTCCTCGTAGAGGACTATCTCCCTGTCCTCATCTTTGATGCGCACGACGTAGAGGTAGAAGACCTCGCGGCCCGTGGGCTGTATGTGGTAGTAGTTGGCGATTACACCAATCTTGCCGGTATACTCCTCCATGGCGGCGTTCCTTGATATTTGCTGGCTCTTTACCGGCTTTATCAGCACCCTGCGCCCAATCTCATACTTGGCATCCATCAGACAGGCCTGCTCAACTCTCTCTGGGCATGATACTTCGGATTGACATGGTTGTCAATAGGGTCTAACCCTATCCCCTTAGTCCCCTTCCCCTTGCCAAGGGGAAGGGGAGAGATTTCTGGAAGAGGGGCGAAGCCCCTCTTAAACACCTGTTTACTTCCCCAGCGCTTCTTCTTTCAAAATCCCGGCTTTGTCGGTCTTTTCCCAGGGGAGGTCAAGGTCTTCCCGCCCGAAGTGCCCGTAGGCGGCAGTCTGCCGGTAGATGGGGCGGCGCAGGTCAAGTGCCTTGATTATGGCTGCCGGTCTCAGGTCAAAGTGCTTGTTTATCAGCCGGAGTATTACGTCATTGTCAACCTTAGCCGTGCCGAAGGTCTCAATGGAGACGGAGAGGGGGTGAGCGACGCCGATAACATAGGCAATCTGGATTTCCAGGCGCTCCGCCAGACCGGCGGCAACGATATTCTTGGCGACGTACCGCGCCATGTAGGCTGCCGAACGGTCAACCTTGGTCGGGTCCTTGCCGGAGAAGGCACCGCCGCCGTGCCGTGCCATGCCGCCGTAAGTATCAACCAGAATCTTGCGCCCGGTGAAACCGGTGTCCGAGACCGGCCCGCCCGTTACGAAGCTGCCGGTGGCGTTGACGTAGAACCTTGTCCCCCCGTCTACCAGCCGGTCGGGTACAACCTGCCTTATTACCTGCTCGGTAACATCATGCTTTATCCGGTCGGGGCTGACGCCGGGGTCATGCTGGGCGCCAATCACCACGCTGTCAACACGGCGGGGGACTCCCCGGCTGTATTCCACCGTAACCTGCGACTTGCCGTCAGGACGAAGATAGGGCAGGGTCTTGTCCTTCCTGACCTGGGCCAGGCGCCGGCACAGCTTTTGCGCCAGCGCTACCGGCAGCGGCATGAGTTCCGGCGTCTCGTTGCAGGCGAAGCCCACCATCATTCCCTGGTCACCGGCGCCTATCTTGTCCAGCTCGTTTGCGGAGCCTGCCTTGGCTTCCTGCGCCTTGCTTACTCCGGCGTCAATGTCTTTGGACTGCTCATTGATGGAGACCATCACGCCGCAGGAACGGTACTCAAAGCCGTACTCGGGATGGGTGTAGCCGGTATCCCGCACCACGTTCCTCACTATATGCGGGATTTCAATATAGCAGTCGGTGGTAATCTCCCCCATGACGATTACCAGTCCGTTGGTCACCGCCGTCTCGCAGGCTACCCTCCCGTAGGGGTCTTTCTGGAGTATGGCGTCAAGAATGGCATCCGATATCTGGTCGCACAGCTTGTCCGGGTGCCCCTCGGTGACTGACTCCGAGGTGAACATGTAGACCGGGGAGCTTTCAAAACAATTGACCATCTTATTCCTCCGTTAAGTCCCTTGTTCCCAGCCGGCGAGGTATTCCCTCTGCTCCGGCGTAAGGCTATCAATGGTGATGCCCGTGGAATCCAGCTTGAGCCGGGCTACCCGCCGGTCAATCTCTTCCGGTACCGGGTAGACCACGGGCTTGAGCCCCTTCCCGCTCTTCGCCAGGTACTCCAGAGATAGAGCCTGGTTGGCAAAGCTCATATCCATGACGCTTGCAGGGTGGCCTTCGGCAGCCGCCAGGTTGATGAGCCTACCCTCCCCCAGCAGGTAGAGACGCCGCCCGTCAGCCGTGGTGTACTCATCAACAAACGGGCGTATGCGCCGTTTACCCTGAGCCAGTTTCTCCAGCTCCGGGATATTGATTTCCACGTTGAAATGCCCGCTGTTAGCCAGGATGGTGCCGTCTTTCATCACTTCAAAGTGGGGCTTATCAATGACGTTTTTATCGCCGGTCACGGTGATGAAGATATCGCCCGCCCTGGCGGCATTTATCATGGGCATGACCTGAAAGCCGTCCATTACCGCTTCCAGGGCGGGCACCGGCTCTACCTCGGCGACGATTACCTGCGCGCCCATTCCCCTGGCCCTGAGGGCAACGCCGTGCCCGCACCAGCCATAGCCGCAGACCACCACCTTCTTGCCCGCCCAGAGGATGTTGGTGGCTCTGGTGATGCCGTCAATGGTGCTCTGTCCGGTGCCGTAGCGGTTGTCAAACAGGTACTTGGTGCGGGCGTCGTTTACGGCAATGATGGGATATTTCAGTTTGCCTGCCTTTTCCAGGCTGCGGAGCCTGACGACGCCGGTGGTCGTCTCCTCGGTGCCGCCGATGACATTGCCGATTAGCTCTGTCCGTTTTGTGTGGAGGGTGGTTACCAGGTCGGCCCCGTCGTCAGCCGTGAGATGGGGCTTGCTGTCCAGCGCGGCGTTGATGTGCCGGTAGTATGTATCATCGTCCTCCCCTTTGATGGCGTGAGTCGGGATGCCGTATTCCACCAGGGCGGCGGCGACATCGTCCTGGGTGCTTAGCGGATTGGAGGCACACACGATTACTTGAGCGCCGCCGGCTTGCAGGGTCAGCGCCAGGTTTGCCGTCTCGGTGGTGACATGGAGGCAGGCGGAGACCCGTACCCCTTCCAGCGGCTTCTCCCTGCCGAACCGCTCCCGGATGAGCCGCACCACCGGCATCTCCCGGTACGCCCACTCTATGCGCTGCCTGCCGGCTTCAGCCAGCGACGGGTCTTTAATTTCACTTTTCATTTAACCTCACCCCCTTAATCCCCCTCTCCTTCGCCGAAGGAGAGGGGGAGGAGATTTACTTAAGAGGGGCTTAGCCCCTCTTTAACACCCCGCACTTTTTATGGCAAGTTCTGGAGAGGCAGAGGCTCCTTTCTTCTTGTTCTCCCCCTTCCTTTACTAAAGGGGGGGTGATGGGGATGGATTTCAAAGCGCCGCCTTACTGCTCGCCGATTTTATCTAAAATCTGCCTTATGCTCTCCCCCAATGGTTTTGAACCGTCTATTATAGCATAGTTCTGGGGAGGCGCTTCCACCACCGGCTCAAAAAGCTCTTTTTGCGGCTGGAAGATTTCCCACCGCCCGTCTGAAGGCGAGCCTATCTTCAGGCGCTGCTCAAGGCGCTGCCTGATGCTCTCTTCGTCCAGAGTGCACTCAATAATCATGAAGCCGGCACCGGCTTTCTCCGCCAGTTCCCTTGCCCTCAGGCGCTCGCCAGCCTTGATGAACGAGGCGTCAATAATCACCGAGCCGCCGTCATTAAGTACGTCCCCTGCCTCGGCAAACAGGGCATCATATGTCGTCCGGGTGAACCCGGCGGAGTAGATGCCGGAGTCAAACCGGTCAAGGCGGCGCTCGGTTGGCGGTATGCCTGCCAGCCGCTTGCGGGTGACATCCGAAGATATAACTACCAGCCCCAGCCGTTTCGCCAGTGCTTGGGCAAGCGTGGTCTTGCCGGTGCCGACCAGACCCACGGTGATGAACAGGGCCGGCTTCTGCCGGGTATAGAACGAAGCGAGGTCAAAGTAGCCGGCGGCGGCGTCCCGGATGCGCTCCTTCTCTCCAATATACGGGTCGTCCAGCTTAAAGCTCTCCACCTTGCCCCGGACGTAAGCCCGGTAACACTTGTAGAATGTGAGCAACTGTTTCAGCTCATTATCCCCGGCGTTCTCTAAGTAGGCGCTGACGAAGCGGCGCGACAGGTCAGCCCGCCCGTAGTGGTCTAAGTCCATAGCCAGAAAGGCAATCTCGGAGGCGATATCGCAGTAGCGGAACCGGTCATTGAACTCAATGCAGTCATAGATGCAGATACCATCAGCAAAGCAGACGTGGGCGGCGTGCAGGTCGCCGTGGCAGTCCCGGATTCTGCCGCCTTTAACCCGGCGGTCAAATAGCGTAGCGTTCCGGTTGATGAACTCATCGGTATAGCTCTTCAGGCGCCGGTATTTTTCCCGGGAGATAGTATTGCCGATGTACTTCTCGGTCTGAGTGAAGTTCTCATCGGTATTCGTCTTTACGGCGTCAATGCTGCCGAAGGCGCTGATAGCGGCGCCGGTCTCCGCCCTCCGGTGGAACTCAGCCATTTTCCGGGCTACGCCGGCTGCCATCTCCGGAGACACCCCGTCGTTTGCCAGCAGCACGTCCATCATCCGTTCCCGGGGAAGGCGGCGCATCTTCACCGCATACTCCACAGTCTCGCCCGTGCCGTTCAGCCGGATGCCCCCTTTGTCCCGTGTGATTGCCTCTACGCCGAGATAGGCATCGGCGCAGAGGCGGCGGTTGAGCTCCACCTCCCGCCGGCAGAAGTAGCGGCGCTTCTCCAGTGTGGTGTAGTCCAGGTAGCCCAGGTCCACCGGCTTCTTTATCTTGTAGACATAATCATCGGTGAGAAAAACAAACGACATCTGGGTCTGCGCCAGCTCTACCCGCCGCACGGGCTCAGGGTAGGCTCTGGGCTCCAGGAGTGCCGTAACCAGTTCCGGTAGAGTCATGTTTTTATTTTAACACTATCCTCACTCATTCAGTTTTTTCGTCTCGTCGTCCTGCCTCCAGCTAACGTTGTTTTAGCGGGGCATTAGCCAGTCCCGCAGCTCCTCCAGCACCCCGGCGTAGTTGGCTCTGGTGACCTCAATCAGCTTCACCTGCGGCTTGAGCTTGACGGCGTCCGCAAAAGGGTGGGGAGCCAGCATGATAGTCCCCAGCACTTTCTTCCCGCTGTCAACTATCTGCAGCACGGTCTCCCTGAAGCCAGCCGAAAGCAGCTCCATCTTCCCTATCTCATCAACTACCACCAGGTCGCAATCCTGAGCTGCCCTGACCAGGGCGGAGACGCCCACCCGCTCCAGGCTGTCAGTGTCCACACCGTACCTGCTTACCCGGTAAGGGCTGCGGATACCTGCGTGAGCCAGCACCGCCGTCTCCCCGTCCAGGGTAACCAGCCTGAAGCCCTGCCTTACTCCATGGCTGCGTATCTCCTCGGTGTAGAAGCCGCCCGCCCTGCCCTTCATACCGGCTGTAGCCTGCTTGATGAGGCTGGTCTTGCCCGTCCCCGGCCTGCCGGTAAGGAGATAGACCGGCTTCATTTCTCATGTTTCCCGCGTTTCGGCGGTGCTTCAGCCCGCCTTCTCTCCTCCAGCTTCTTAGCCTTGCTCCGGTGCTTGAGTAGGGCAACCCGTTTCTTCTTGTTCATATCTTCCTCCTCAGCCTTTTCCGCCGCTCCGGGCAGAGAAGACGGCGATGAACCGGGTAAAGGAGCGGTCATGGGTCTTCTCCACCTCGGGGGGAAAGACGCAGGCGGGAAGCTCATCAAACTCCAGGTGATAGGCGATGCACTCGCAGCACCTGCCCTTACGTGAACAGGGCTCATAGGTGCAGGGGCATTTTGCCCTGTTGACCTCAATCTGGCAGTCCATAAAGCCTCCGTTAGCTATAAATACCGTCTCCTGAGTTCTTCTGATAGCTCCGCCAGCAACTCAAGGACTCCGGCGGCGGCGTCCTCTGATAACGGGTCCAGTCCGCAGCTTGGTGTCAGCAGCCCCTGTCTTATCAGCTGCCTGAAGCCAATACCGTTCCTGGTAAATGGCGCCATGGCTGCCTCCAGGCGGTCTCTGAGGCTGGCTGCCGACTCCCTGGCTAGCGACTCCTTATCATTAGGGACAATGCCCCAGGCAATAGCGCCACCCCTGCTAATAAGTCTCTTTATCTCAGCCGGGTAGAGGGCGAGTGAGCCGGCATAGTTGTAAGCATCAAAGCTCAGTATATCAATACTGGTGGCGAGCAGCACCGACCAGTCGGTATTGCCGCAGCAGTGCACGCCCTTCAACCCCTCAATTCCCCCGAGCACCTCCTCCAGCAGGGTGGTGACTTTCTCCCGGGATATAGAGACAAATGCCGAGCCAAGCGAGGTCATGTACGGCTCGTCAACAAAGATGATGGTGTCCGGCGAAATCTGCCTTAGCGCCTTTTCCTGCCAGGCAGCCTTCAGCCGCAGCAGCCTGGCGGCGGCGTCAGCCAGGATGTCATCATAGATTATAGAACGCTGGTTGTTATCGGTAACAGTCAGGCCGAAGCTAACTGGGCCCGTTACCTGCCCCTTGACCGCCGGCGGTTGCAGGCTGGTAAGAGCGAGGAACCGGTGCAGACCGGCGGCGTATTCCCCGCCGATGGGGAATTTATCAGCATTGTTCTCCAGATAGGCAGCATAGAGCGCTTCCAGAGGCTTGTCCAGGTCCTGAGAGCGGTCAACATAGATTCTGTCCTCTTTTATCACCACCCCGGGGAAGCCTCCGCTGAACTGGACATACATATTCTCCAGGAAAGAGCGGCGGGGCAGCTGGGGCCAGGCGGGGATGTCCTTAAGATACTTGAGAACGAGGGAACATGCCGCCGCCGGGTCAGTGTGGGGCATGCTGCCTATAGCCGTCGGCAGGCAGCCAAACTCAATCATAGACTAATCTCCCTTCAGGTACTTGCCTATCAGCAGCCTGAGCTTTGCCTTCTGCTCCGCGGGAATCAGCTCTTCAGGGGTGACTATTGCCGTCTTCAGCGCGGTGGCGCAGCTACAGCGGCGCTTCTGTGAAATCCTGCCCACCGCCAGCCTGATTATTCTCTTCACGGCATCGGTGTTCTGGCGGATGGTGCTCATGATAACGTCCACGGTAACCGGCTCGCTGCGCTCCATCCAGCTATCATAGTCGGTAACACAGGCAATGATAGAGTAGCAGATTTCCGCCTCCCTCGCCAGCTTGGCTTCGGGCAACGCCGTCATCCCGATGATGTCCGCCCCCCACGAGCGGTAGAGCCTTGACTCCGCCCTGGTGGAGAAGGCGGGGCCCTCCATTGCTACGTAAGTCCCCCTCGGGTGAATAGCAGCCCCGGCTTCAGCGGCGGTGCGGACCAGGACATCATCCAGCTCCGGGCAGAAGGGGTCGGCGAAGGG
>CAYUBP010000042.1:0-7834 GCA_964443115.1 uncultured Dehalococcoidales bacterium
CGATGCCCTCATCGGTCATGATAGTCGCCGGGTTGGAGTTCACCAGCACCGAGGTGACGCCCTCTTCCCGCATGGCTTTGCACGCCTGCGTGCCGGCGTAGTCAAACTCCGCCGCCTGCCCGATGACTATGGGGCCCGAGCCGACGATTAAGACTTTAGTGGGCTTAGTGGTCAAGATGATGACTCCTTCAACGGCTTGTGCGCTCTCAGAACTCCAAACTCCCGCAACTCCCTGACGATTTCTATAAATGCATCGTTCATGCTTTGGGGAACAAAACGAATCCATACCTTCTCGCTTACATTACTTGGGAATTTGGTGCCTGCCTGGAGGAGGTAGATTGTTTTATCTGGAAAGAGTTCTTGGGCTTTGCCGATTTCAATCAAAACATTCCCCCTAGGAATGAACTGCCCTGTCTTCGTATCCTTGTCACCCTTTTCAGCCAAGATTACCGCGAAGTCAGCTTGTCTAGCGTACCAATCAACCTTTTCCCCGACGGATTTGCCCTTGCTTGGCTGTTCCTCTATGACAAGTGGTTCGATGCCAAAGCTGATTAACAGGTTTTTCAACTTGGCGAGTGCTGGAGACTCGCCGCCATGAGCAATGAATGCTTTTGGAGTTTCTATATCAAATTCTAGCTTTTCCCCCAATTTCCCATGTTTATCTCTTATACCTTGGTCGACGTCCTCAGCAATTTTCCCGACGGTTCTTGAAGTGGCTTGCAGACAATTATCGAGTGCATTCAGAACAAGGGGATTTGGCTCGGAGTTAAAAGCCCAATTCCAAACGTCTTGGAAACCAGCGCTAGTATTAATTGACTCCAAGCCCGTGCATTCCTTGATTAGCGGGGCATATTTCCCTGCTTTGATACTGAGTTCATGCCAAAGGAGATTTAGCCTTACAGTCTCTTGTTCTGTCAGTTTTTCCGGCCTTCTTAATCCTTTTCTTCTATAAGAAATGAATTCCACCAGTTTATTTCTAAAATCGACGAGGTCATCGACAATTGTGCCAGCTTGTTCTTCATTTACCATCTTTCTACCTCACCCCCTTAATCCCCCTGTCATGCTGGAGGCACGAAGTGCCGAAGCATCCGGGGTGGGGTGGTTCCTTACCGCCACGTCCCCGGATTCTTCGCCCCGGTAAATCGGGGCTCCAGAATGACAAACACATTCATAACTTATCGCAAAGGTCATCCCAGAATGGATTCTGAGAAGCTATAAGCTCACGTTTCTTTGAGCGGAGCAGACCTTTAACGGACTTTTCACGCGATATAGCGCTCTCCACGCTCTCGCAGGACTCATAATAAACAAGTCTTGTAACGTTGTATTTCTTTGTAAATCCATCAATCATTTTATTTTTATGCTCGTACGTACGCCGTACCAGGTCGCTGGTGACTCCGGTATACAGGACATTACCGTGAGCATTTGCCATAATATAAACGTAGTACATTAAATTAATGGCTCTGGTCTATCATCTCAATAAACCTCTCAAACAGGTAGCGGTTGTCGTGGGGGCCGGGGGAGTCTTCGCTGTGGTACTGGACGGCGAAGATGGGCAACTCCCGGTGGTGCAAACCTTCTACCGTGCCGTCGTTAAGGTTGATGTGCGTTACCTCCAGCCCGCTTTTCTTGATGCTCTCCGGGTCAACGGCATAGCCGTGATTCTGGGCGGTGATGTGGATTCTGCCCGTTTCCAGTTCGCGGACGGGGTGGTTGCCGCCGCGGTGCCCAAACTTGAGCTTGAAGTTCCTGCCGCCGAAGGCGCGGGCGATGAGCTGATTGCCCAGGCAGATGCCCATAATTGGCTTTTTGCCCGCCAGCTTCTTGATATTAGCCACGATGTAGTCCAGAAGCTCCGGGTCTCCCGGTCCCGGGGACAGCAGGATGCCGTCCGGGTTCAAGCCCAGGATATCTTCGGCGGCGGTGGTGCAGGGGACGACGGTCGCCGGGGCGCCGAGTTTTGAGAGCAGGCGGAGGATGTTGTACTTCAAGCCGCAGTCAAGGGCAACGACGTGATATTTGGCATCGGCTGTGGCTTCCCACTTATAAGACTTGTTGGTGCTCACCTCTCTTACAAAGTCAATTGAGCCGTAGTCAGGCTGCTTTTTGAGTTCTTCCCATGCCTGCTGGCGGGTCATGGACGATGTTATTACTCCCATCATCACCCCTGCCGAGCGGAGCTTGCGGGTGATGGCGCGGGTGTCCACGCCATAGATGCCGGGGATGCCGCCTTCCTCAAGGTACTCGTGGACGGTCTTGCTGCTGAGGTAGTGGTTAGGCTCCCGGCACTCCTCCCTGACGACGAAGCCCCTGACCTGGATGCGGCTTGACTCAAAGTCTTCGCCGTTGGTGCCGTAGTTGCCGATGAGGGGATAGGTGGGCACCACAATCTGCCCAGCATAGGACGGGTCGGTGAGCATCTCCTGGTAGCCCGTCATGCTGGTATTAAAGACCACCTCGCCGTAGGCATCAGCCTCGGCGCCGAACGTGTAGCCCTCGTAGCATGAGCCGTCTTCCAGGACTAAGATGGCGCTTTTAGTCATTATATAACCCTATCCTCTTAGTCTCCTTGCTACATTCCCCCTGTCATGCTGGAGGCACGAAGTGCCGAAGCATCCGGGGCGGAGCTGTTCTCTCCCCAAGTCCCCACCAGATTCTTCGCCCTGACAAGTCAGTGCTCCAGAATGACAACGTATTCCCCCACTCAGAAAAGAGGGGCTTTTAGCCCCTCTTGAATTCCTTACGATTTTGACACCTCTATCTTGATAGTCACGTCCTTGTAGACCAGCTTTCCTCCGAATACGGTCGCCATTACTTTGCCCTTGAGCATCGCGCCTGCGAGGGGCGTGTTCCTGCCCTTGGAGGCAAAAGCGCCGGTATCCACCACCCATTCCCGGTCCGGGTCAAAGATGGTTATATCCGCCGGCGCCCCGGCTGCCAGCGTGCCCGGCTGGTTGATAATCCTGGCTGGCTCGCAGGTGAGTCTGGCGATAAGGGTGTTCAGGCTTACCTGCCCGCTGTGCACCAGGCTCATAAGGCTGCCCAGGGCGGTCTCAAAGCCGCTGATGCCGAAGGGGGCGAAGGCGAACTCGCACAGCTTGTCCGCCAGGGTGTGAGGGGCATGGTCGGTGGCGATAATATCAATCGTGCCGTCATTCAGCCCGTCAACCAGCGCCGCTATGTCCTCTATAGTCCGGAGCGGCGGGTTAACCTTGGCGTTGGTGTCATAGCCGAGCACCCTTTCCTCAGTCAGGGTCAGGTGGTGGGGGGTAGCCTCGCTGGTGACGTTTATACGCTTCTTTTTGGCGCGCCGGATAAGCTCCACCGAGCCTCTGGTGCTGACGTGGGCAATGTGCAGCCGGGCGCTGGTAAGCTCTGCCAGCGCCAGGTCACGGGCGACCATGGTCTCCTCAGCCGCTGCCGGTATTCCCGCAAGCCCCAGCCTGGTGGCGATTATCCCCTCGTTCATCAGCCCGCCCTCGGATAGTGTAGTATCCTCGCAGTGGTCAATGACCGGCAGGTTGAAGGCACGGCTGTAGTCCAGAGCCTGCCGCATGAGCCGGGAGCTTGATACCGGATTGCCGTCGTCGCTGAAGGCTATTGCTCCGGCTGAAGCCAGTTCCCCCATCTCGGTGAGTTCTTTTCCCTCCCTGCCCTTGGAGATACAGCCAATGGGCAGTACCCGGACAACGCCTTCGGCGGCTGCCGTTGATTTCACGTAGTCTATAGCCGCCCGGGTGTCCAGTGGCGGGCTGGTGTTGGGCATGCAGCAGATGGTGGTGAAGCCGCCCCGCGCCGCCGCCGTGGTGCCGGTGGCGATGGTCTCCTTGTCTTCAAACCCCGGCTGCCGCAGGTGGCAGTGCAGGTCAATAAAACCGGGGCAGATGACCAGCCCCCTTGCGTCCAGAACATCATATTCGGGCTGGGGCGGGGTTGCCTCTCCCAGCCACGAGATTTTGCCCCCTGAGATAAGCAGGCTGGCAGTCCTGTCTATCCCCTGTCCGGGGTCAATTATCCGCCCGTTCTGGATGAGTAGTGCTCTCATAGCTTTTTGCTCCCGGAAAGTAGATAGAGCAGCGCCATACGCACCGCTACGCCGTTGGTCACCTGCTGGTTAATGACTGATTGGGCGCCGTGGGCGACTGCCATGGAAATCTCCACTTCTTCATTTACCGGTCCCGGGTGCAGGACCAGGGCGTCGGGTTTTGCCATTGCCAGCCGCACCTCGTTGAGCTGGTAGCGCTGGATGTACTCCCGCAGGCTGGGGAGCAGCCCGCTCTGCTGTCTCTCTCTTTGCAGGCGCAGCACCATGACGATATCGGCACCGCTCACAGCCGGCTCAATTTCGGTTTCAGTGGTGACCCCTGGGAAGTGGGGCTGCTGCCTGTCCAGTCCGGCAGGCAGCAGGGTGTGCGGGGCGCACAGGACTACACTGGCGCCCATGGTGGTCAAGCCCCAGATGTTGGAGCGGGCGACCCGGCTGTGTTTGATATCCCCGATGATAGCTACCCTGAGTCCGTCCAGGCTGCCCTTATGTTCGCGGATGGTGTAGAGGTCAAGGAGTGCCTGGGTCGGGTGAGCATGCCAGCCGTCTCCGGCATTAACGGTGCTGATATTCAGGTGTCTGGCGGCGACATAAGGGGCACCGGAGCAGGGGTGTCTCATTACCACGATGTTGGCTCCCAGCGCCTGGAGGGTGCTCAGGGTGTCAACCAGGGATTCCCCCTTGGCGACGCTGCTCGCCGATACGCTCAGGTTGACCACGTCGGCGCTCAGGTTTTTTGCCGCCTGCTCAAAAGAGACCCGGGTACGGGTGCTGGGCTCATAGAAGAGGGTGACGATAGTCTTGCCCCGGAGAGTCGGCACTTTCTTAATGGGCCGGGAGAGTATCTCCTTCATAGCGTCGGCTATGTGAAAGACCAGTTCAATCTCCTCCCGGGTGAAGTCGTCCAGGTCAAGTATGTGGTGGTGCTGCCACGAAGCCGTGGTGACCGGCGCCCCCTGTTTTATCAGCAGGGCGTTCTTCTGGTGAGTCGTCCGTATCATTGTGCCTCCTTGACGGCTGGCGGGGAGATGATGGCGACCTCGTCTATGCCGTCGGTCTCCTCCAGTAGTACCTGTATCTCCTCGTCCCGGGCACTGGGTATGTTCTTGCCGGCGTAGTCCGCCCGTATCGGTAGCTCACGGTGACCGCGGTCAACCAGGACTGCCAGCTGGATTGATTGGGGCCGTCCCAGGTCAGTCAGGGCATCCATAGCCGCCCGGATAGTCCGTCCGGTGTAAAGGACATCGTCAACCAGCACTATGGACTTGCCGTCAACGTTTACCGGAATGTCAGTGCTCTGGACGATCGGCTGAAGGTCAAGGGATGAGAGGTCATCCCGGTAGAGGCTTATGTCCAGCGCCCCGACCGGCACTACCACCCCCTCAAAGTTCTTAAGGTTTGCTGCCAGGCGGTTTGCCAGGGGCACCCCCCGGGTGTGCATGCCCACAAGGATGAGCTGCTCCATTCTCTTGTTCTGCTCAATAATCTCGTGGGCGATGCGGGCCAGGGTCCGCCGGATGTCTTCGGGGGTCATTACTATTTTTCTTGACATAAAATAACCTCTTGCCCCGGCTGGCAAGAGGTACGAAATCATCTTGGCACTTCTCCCTTGCCAGCCTCACGGGACTGGCTTAAAGGCGATATTATTCAATTGTTAATTTAATATTATAACACCTCAGCCCGGGATTTTCAATAGCCCGAGGCTAAATATTTTTTGCTGCCCTGCCCCCATAGTCTAGCCTGCGTGGTGTGGTATCCTGTATTCCGTAAGGTAGAGGTACGGGTCTACCACGGACGAAGATATAATCAAGAAGAGGTGAATGTGCATGTCACCGCTATCGCACGGCTCCGTCCTGGCGAAGACCTTGCCCCGGGGAACGAAATCGCCGACATTAATCCCGTCGGCTAATGAGGTGTAGATAAAATATCCCGCAGCATTGTTTCCGTACGAGACTACGAGTACCCCGCCGGCTTTTCCTGTCCTCGGTTGATAGTCGGTGATTGTCAGGGGAGCGGGGGCGATAAGTTCGGTCCCGGCGTTGACATTGCCTATATATAGCCCGCTATATTGTTCAATTGCTCAGGTCCCCTCGTGACACATGGACAGGGGGTCTATAGCGGGATCCTCCGGGTCAAAGAAGTAAATCATCCCGACGCTGGTGTATGGTGTAAAGGGCCAGGTCATGAACCCCTGAGCCAGGGGAATCATGACCTCTTCCTTATTGCTGATATTGACTTTCAAACCATCCTGGATGTTGCTGAACTCGGACACGGAACTGAGTATATACTTGAATATACCGGAAGAATCGTCTACCAAAACAGTGTAGCTGCCGGCAGGGACCTTGACGGTGCCCAGGCCGTTCTTGTCCGTAACGCAGCTGGTATTTCCCGGCTGATAGGTGAGCTTGATGCCGGAAATAGCCGGCTCGCTGTCTTCCTTATTGCCGTTGCCGTTATAGTCAAAGAAAGCTATGTTTGTCACCTCAAACTGCTGGGTAGGGCTTACTGTTGACATAGCCGTTGGTGTTGGACTGGATGTAAGGGTTGATGTCGGTGTCGCTTCGGGCGTTACCCCCGTTTGGGTGCTAAGCCGGCCCGTACAGCCCGGGAACAGGGAAGTTAAGACCAGCACCAGAGCCAGCACCACTATCCTGTTCAGCATTGCAGTACTCCTTGTCTACAGGGGGGTGAAATCCTGCTGCAATTATACTCTGGTCAAGGCTTCTTTGCTAGTGGTTGTACTTGTACTTGGGTGGGGGGATTTGCCATTGCTTCGTCGCTACGCTGCTCTTTTCAATTTCCTCCCCTTCTTTTTGAAGGAAGACCGCAGGTGTCTAAAAGGAGTGAGGCTCCTCTTTCTTTTTATCCCCTTAGTAAGGGGAAGGGGAGAGGGGATGGGGTTAGTCCCTTTACCAGAGCTTGCCAAGCAGGTATAATATTAGACTGGCATACTTATCAGGAGGTGCATCTTGGTCTGTTTGTATGTAACCTCTATGGAACCCGGGGTGGGGAAGACGATGGTCTCTGCCGGGCTGGGCAGCTATCTGTTGGGGAGGGGTAAAAAGGTGGGCTTTTTCAAGCCGGTCTTCAATGGCGACCAGTTGGAAGTCAGCCGGCATGACGGCGCATTTATGAAGCGGGTGCTGGGCCTGGCTGAGCCTTTGGAAAGTATCTGCCCGGTTATTGAGGCGGGGAAGGCAAAGGACGCTTATTCTGAGCTGGCTGCGGGTAAGGACGTGGTCATCACCGAGGGCGTTTGCGAGCCGGGTACAGTATTGGCGCTGGATGCCAGGGTAATCGTCGTTGAAGGCTATGACCGGTCGGCGGATATAAAGCCCAGCCGCTACAGTGACCTGGGGAAGCACCTGCTGGGCGTGGTGGTGAACAAGGCGCCGGCAGGCAAGCTCACGCATGTGCGGGACGGGGTAACAGCACAGCTTGATGGCTCAGGGATTAGCTTGCTGGGCGTGCTGCCCGAAGACCGCCTTCTTTTCTCGCTGACCGTGGGTGAGCTGGCGGAGGCTATACAGGGGAAGATACTGAACTCTGCTGGACAGTCAGCGGAGCTGGTGGAGAACTTAATGATGGGGGCGCTCACGGTTGACCCCGGTCCGGAGTATTACAGTCGCAAGAGCAACAAGGCGGTGGTGGTGAGGGGTGAGCGTACCGATATGCAGCTGGCAGCCCTAGAGACCTCAACCCGGTGCCTTGTTCTCTGCGGCGGTACGCCGCCGACAAAAGCCATCAGCTACCGGGCGGAAGCAAGGGAAGTCCCGCTAATCACGACCAAGG
>CAYUBP010000042.1:7847-8640 GCA_964443115.1 uncultured Dehalococcoidales bacterium
ATTGAGCAAGCCCTGGCTAATGGCAGGTTTAACCAGGAGCGAAAGCTGTCCCGGCTTGTTGAAATCATGGGGTGGGGCTTTAATTTCCAGGCGCTGAATTTGGTTGGCTGACGGGATTGTTGATAACAGCAGGGCTATTATTATAAAATTAAGTTTTGGTTCGTGCCTGGTCTTGCTTAGGGGGCCAGGCACTAAAAATCTTCTAAGGAGGGTAGGTGGTTGAATGCACTAGGAAAGCACTTGCTGCTGGAACTGAAGGACTGCGATAGGGAGGTGCTGAATGACATAGACGCCCTGAGAGAAGCACTGCTGGCAGCCGCCAACGAGTGCGGGGCGACGGTGCTGGGTGAGTCTTTCCACCAGTTCAGCCCTCAGGGGGTAAGCGGAGTGGTAATCATTGCCGAGTCTCATCTTTTTATTCATACCTGGCCGGAGCATGACTATGCCGCCGCCGATATTTTTACCTGCGGCAGCTCTGTCCAGCCGGAGAAGGCGGCGCAGGTGCTGGTAAACCAGCTCGGCAGCCAGAACCATTCCATGGTGGAGATGCGGAGAGGGATTCTGGGCAACGATTAGGTGGTTGGAAAGTTATGGATAGCGACCCTGATAAATGGTTTTACGATAGAGTAAACCGGAATTTAATTCAGCTACACAGTATAGAAGAGGTGCTCTATACCGGGCGGACTAAGTTCCAGTCGGTTGAGATTCTTCGTAGCGGTAGCTTTGGTAAGTTCCTGGTGCTGGATGGTAAGATTCAGTCCAGTGAAACGGACGAGTTTGTCTATCACGAGGC
>CAYUBP010000043.1:0-8605 GCA_964443115.1 uncultured Dehalococcoidales bacterium
TGCTAAAGTTGTCCAGGTCATAGATTGCCTGGGTCTGGAAGAACTCGGCGCCGGCTTCCACCTTCTTTTCAAACTTTATTAGCTGGGGCTCAATGGGACGGGCTTCCGGGGTAACGATGGCACCGGCGCAGAACTGCACACCGCCGTCAAGGTCGTTACCGCCCATGTCCTTGCCCTGCTCCAACAGGCGGACTGCCCGGAGCAACTGGACGGAGTCAAGGTCAAAGACCCCCTTTGCCTCTTTATGGTCTCCTACGGGAACGGCGTCACCGGTCAGGCAGAGGACGTTCCTTATGCCCCGGCTGTGAGCCAGCAGCAGCTCCGCCTGGAGGGCAAGGCGGTTGCGGTCACGGCAGGTCATCTGCAGGATAGGCTCGCCGCCATGCTCCTTAATCAGCAGGCAACCGCCTATAGAGGGGAACCGCATCACCGAGCTCTGGTGGTCGGTGACATTAAGTGCGTCCACCCTGTCCTTGATAAGGTCAATATGGTGCAGCATCTTCTCCAGGTTTGTCCCCTTGGGCGGGGCAATCTCACTGGTAACTATAAATTTGTCGGAACTGAGGGCGTCTTTGAACATTGTCCTGCCTCCTGGCTCAGGCGATTTTGACCGTCCTTGGCCTGGGCATCACCTGGTAATTCCGCGGCGGGTAGTATTTACGCATCAGGTCAAGCCTGCCCTGCTCCTTCAGCCTCTCATAGATAAGCGTCCAGGCGCAGTCCTTCTCCCTGTCAACCTCGCACCTGCCGTTGTTGGTGCCGCCGCAGGGGCCGTTTACCAGCCCCTTGTGGCACATGGTTATCGGGCAGATACCCGCCGTCTCACCCAGGACGCACTGACCGCACTGGGCGCAGACCTCACGGAAATAGCCCGGGCTGTCCTCCACGGCTATAAACAGGGTGTCCAGCAGCGGGATGATGGGACGGTCAATGTAAAGGCTCATCCGGTGCACCCCCAGGGCGCAGGTCATCGCCAGAATACAGCCCGCATTCTGAATCGCCCGGCTGTTTTCCCTCATTGCCGCCTCAGTCATCTCGTCGCAGGCTATGGGAATAACCGTCCGGCCGCTGACCCGCTTGCCCAGCTCCTGGAGCCGGTCATTCATCTCGTTAACCTGGTCAACCCCGCCGGTCCTGGTCATCGTTGTGCAGGTTCCGCAGCCAACGATAAACAGCCGGTCAAAACTGGCGAGGCGCTCTTTAATCTCTTCAAAGGGCTTCTGTCTCGTTATTGATTTCATGGTAGCCTCCCGGAGAATCTACTTTTCCAGGTCACACCTGAGGCACCTCCTGGCTTCCTGCACAGCTTTCTCTTCAGAAAAGGCGAGTTCCACCTCGGCAAAGCTTGCCTTTCTCTCTGCGACGGGAAGCGTCGGCGACGGCTGCCTCGGCTGCACATCCCAGGCCTCTTGGACTTCCGGCAACCCATGCCCGGTCGTCTCAGCGGCGACCGCCGGTTTGAGGTCGTACATCTCAACACGGGAAATATCACCGGCGAGATACTTGTCAATGGCAACGGCTGCCCGTCTGCCAGCGGCGATGGCATCTATCACCATACCGGGTCCGGTCACAAAGTCTCCGCCGGCGAAGACACCGCTGACATTGGTTGCCAGGGTATTGCTATTGACCACCAGGGTCTCCCACCGGGTGCGTTCCAGGGCGCTGTCCGCCGGCAGGAAAGAAAGGTCGGGGGCCTGCCCCACGGCGGCAATCACGGTATCCGCCTCAACAAAAAACTCGGAGCCGGTCACCGGAACCGGCTTCCGCCGCCCGCTCCGGTCCGGCTCACCCAGCTTCATCCGGATACACTGCAAGCCCTGAACCTCCCAGTTATCGCTGACTATCCGCGTCGGGCTGACCAGGAAATTGACCTGGATACCCTCGCCGGCAGCCTGCTCGTACTCCACCTCGCTCACCGGCATCTCTTCTTTTGACCTCCGGTAGTAGATAGCCGCCTCGCCGGCGCCGAGCCGGAGGGCGGTACGGGCGGCGTCCAGAGCCACGTTGCCGCCCCCGATAACCGCCGCCCGCCTGCCTACCCTGACCTTCCTGCCGAGCCTGGCGTCCCTCAGGAACCTCAGCCCGTAATAGAAACCGGCGGCATCCTCCAGCTCGCCGGGTATGCCGATGCGCTGGCTACGCTGGGCGCCGGCGGCAATAAAGACCGCCTCAAAGCCGTCCTTTTTCAGGTCTTCTACGGTGAAATTTACCGTAAGCGGCGTATTGTACCTTATGTCAACTCCCTTTTTGACAATATAGCCAATCTCCTTCTGGATGACCTCCCGGGGCAGCCGGAACTCGGGTATGGCGACTGACAGCATGCCGCCGCCCACGGGCAGGGCTTCAAATACCGTCACCGGGTAGCCGGACTGTGCCAGAAAGTAGGCGCAGGACAGCCCGGTGGGTCCCGCGCCGACCACCGCCACCCGCTGACGGTGAGTCCGGGGGAACGGCTCGACCGGCGTCTCCCGCTCAAAGTAGCGGTCGCTGGCAAAGCGCTTGAGGGCTCTGATTGCCACTGGCTCGTCCAGCTCACCCCGGCGGCACCGGGACTCGCAGGGATGATGGCAAATACGGCCGCAGATAGCGGGGAAGGGGTTGCGCTCCCGGATAGTGTCAATCGCCTCCCGGTACTCGCCGGCGGCGATGTGGGCAACATACTTGGGAATATTGATTCCCACCGGGCAGGTATGCTGGCAGGGCGATATCATCAGGGCGTCACAGACGGCTGCCGGGCATTTCTTTTCTCTTATGTGCGCCTCATACTCGTCACGGAAATAGTTGATGGTGGACAGCACCGGGTTGGGCGTGGTCTGCCCCAGACCGCACAGCGAGCACTCCTTGACGGTTGCCACCAGTTTCACAAGGGTATCAATATCACTTTCGCGCCCCTTTCCCTGGGTGATTCTGGTGAGGATTTCCAGCATCTGCCGCGTGCCGAGCCGGCAGGGCGTGCACTTGCCGCAGGACTCGGCCTGGGTGAAGCTGATAAAAAACCGGGCGACCTCCACCATGCAGGTAGCCTCGTCCATGACCACCATCCCGCCGGAGCCCACGATTGAGCCAAGTGCGGCAAGAGACTCGTAGTCTACCGGCACATCAATCAGGCGGGCGGGAATACAACCACCCGATGGCCCTCCCGTCTGTACCGCCTTGAGCCGTTTCCCCCGGGGGATGCCGCCGCCAATTCCGTAGATGATATGGCTCAGCGGCGTGCCCATCGGCACCTCCACCAGACCGCTGTTGGCAATCTTGCCGGTAAGGGCAAACACCGCCGTCCCCTTGCTCTTCTCGGTGCCGATGCTGTTAAACCAGCCTGCGCCCCGCTCAATAATGACCGGCACCGAAGCCAGCGTCTTGACGTTATTTATGATGGTGGGCTTGCCGTCCAGCCCTGACTGGGCGGGGAACGGGGGACGGGGGCGGGGCATTCCCCGCCGGCTCTCAATTGAGGCGATGAGCGCCGTCTCCTCGCCGCAGACAAAGGCGCCGGCGCCCTCTTTAAGATGCACCTGGAGACTCCAGCCGGAGTCCAATATATTTTTACCCAGGAAACCCCCCTCTATAGCCTGACCAAGGGCAGTGTTGAGCCGGCTTACCGCCAGGGGATATTCCGCCCGGACATAGATATAGCCCTCGCCGGCTCCCACCGCATAGGCGGCAATAGCCAGCCCCTCAATAACGGCGTGGGGGTCAGCCTCCAGTATAGAGCGGTCCATGAAGGCGCCGGGGTCGCCCTCGTCGGCATTGCAGATAACATACTTCGGGGAGCCGGAGGCATTGCGGCAGAACTCCCACTTGCGCCCGGTGGGGAAGCCGGCGCCGCCACGTCCCCGCAGCCCGGAGCTCTTGATTTCTTCAATGACCTGCTCGGGCGCCATGCCAAAGACCTTCTGTAAAGACTTATAACCGCCGCGGACGATATAGTCATCAATCTTCTCCGGGTCAATACGCCCGCAGTTACGCAGGATAATACGCTGCTGCTTCTGGTAGAAGCCGATATCGGAGTAGTGCGGTATCACCTCCCCGGTCACCGGGTCGGTGTAGAGCAGCCGGTCAACCAGCTTATTGCCTACCAGGTGGGTGTTGACGATTTCGGCAACATCGTCCACCGATACCTGGCAGTAAAAGACTCCCTCCGGCTCCACTATCACCGTGGGACCCCGCTGGCAGAAGCCGTGACAGCCGGTGGCGATTACCCTGACCTCCGGGGCAAGCCGGGCGGTATCACGCCTGAAACGCCCCAGGATTTCATCGCCGCCGGGGCAGCCCGACCCAGAGCAGATAAGGACGGCGCGCCGGTTTTCCTCCATCACCGCTCCCCGTAATGACCCAGGAGCTGCGATACCTTCCTGGGATTCATGTGACCGTAGATGTTGTTATTGATGACCATGTTTGGCGCCAGGGCGCAGCAGCCGATGCAGGCAACCGTCTCCAGGGTATAGTCCATGTCCGGCGTGGACTCGCCTTCCTCAATGCCAAGCTGCTGCTTGACCAGCTTGAGAATCGTTTTCCCGCCCCGAACGTGGCAGGCGGTGCCGCGGCAGACCCTGACTATGTTCTTCCCCCGCGGCTGAGTATGGAGCTGAGTATAAAAAGAGATGACCGCCTGCACCTGGCTGGGGAACACGCCGGCAGCCCGGGCGATGCGGGGGATAACCTCCGGCGGGATAAAGTTATGTGCCCGCTGAATCTCGTGGAGGATGGGGATTAACGCCCACCTCTGCCCCCGGTAGCTGGCGATGATATCGTCCGCCCACTCCAGGTCAGCCTTCGCTAGCCCGGTCATTATTCAGTCCTTTCCAGCCTCACGGAACAGGCTTTCACCGCCGGCGCCACGGCTCTGGTATCCAGCACCACGCTGAACAGCCTGCTGGCGGGGCTATCCGGGAATGATACTGGCATAAAGACCACCCCTTCTGGCAATGTGTCAGTTACCCGGGCGGGAGCCGTCACCTCACCAGCGGGTGAGATAACCCGGACTTTGTCCCCGCTGCCCAGCCCCAGCCTTCCGGCATCAACCCGGCCGATTTCCACCCACCCCGCCGGTGAAAACCCGGCCAGCCGCCAGGCTCTAAGGCTCCGGGTGCCGCTGCCAAACTGGTACGGCACCGACCCGGCGATGAGAGTGAATGGGTAATCACCATCTGCCGGCGCCGGCAGGTTATACTCCACCGGCGCAAACCGCCCGAACCCGCCGGGGAAAAGCGCCTGGTAAGGGTGGCCCGCTCCCGAGAGGTCACGCTCAAAATCAGCCCACTCCAGGTCCTCAGCCTTGAGTTCAGTATAGACCAGACACTGGTAGGGAGGAACTATCTCCCCAATCTCCTCCCTGACCTGAGAGGGTGAATCGTAGGGCATCGGCGAGCCCAGGCGGCTGGCTATTCTCCTTATTATTTCCCAGTCGGGCAGGCTTTCACCCACCGGCTCAATCGCCCTGCGCAATCTCTGCACCCTGCCCTCAAAGTTGGTGAAGACACCCTCTTTCTCGGCGAAACTGGCAGCGGGCAGGACAACCGTTGCCAGCTTCGCTGTCCCGGTGAGGAACATATCAGCCACGACGAGAAATTCAACCGAGGCGAGGGCAGCAGCGACCAGGGCGGGGTTGGGGAAGCCAGCCACCGGATTTTCCCCCATGATAAGCATGCCTTTAATCTTCCCCTCTTTTGCCCCCTCAATCATCTCCAGAGCCGTCAGCCCGGCGGTAGCAGGTAAGGAGGCTCCCCAGCGCTGGCTGAAGCTTTCTCTCGCCCGGGCATTATCTACCGGCTGGTATCCGGGGAGAAAATCGGGCAGGCAGCCCATATCACAGGCCCCCCGGGCGTTGTTCTCCCGCTGGAGGGCAAAGATGCCGGCACCGCGGCGCCCGATATTACCGGTAAGCATCGCCAGATTGGCTAAAGCCATGACACCGTCCGTGCCTTCAGTATACTGGGTAATGCCGTTGCCGTATACTATTGAAGCCGACTCAGCCTCGGCAAAGATTACGGCGGCTTGCCGCACATCCTCTTCAGGGACGCCGGTTATCTTCTCCACGTATTCCGGCGTGTATCTCTCCAGGCTCCCGGCCAGCCGGGCGAAGTTATCCGTCTTACGGGTGACATACTCCTCGTCAAAGAGCCCCTGCTTGATAATCACCTGCGCCAGGCCGTTCACCAGCGCCACGTCCGTGCCAGCCCCCGGTCTGAGCCAGAGATGGGCAAAGGGCACCAGGTCTGTTTGCCGCGGGTCAATCACCAGCAGTTTGGCGCCGCTATGCTTAACGGCACGCTTGATGACATATCCCACCGCCGGCGCCGAGACGGTGGGATTAGCCCCGATGACTACTATCGCCCTGGATTGCTCCAGCTCATCAAGGGTGCCCGTTGTGCCGGGGGAGCCAATCGTCTCTCCCAGGCCCGCACGCGTGGCGGCACTATACAGACGGCTGCCGTTATCAATGTTATTGGTGCCCAGAACTCCACGGGCAAGCCTCTGCAACAGGTAATTCTCCTCGCTGGTGCACCTTGGGGAACCCAGGACTGCCAGGCTATCGGCACCGTAGCTATCTTTTATCCGCCTGAACTCACCGGCTACCTGCTCCAGAGCCTGCTCCCAGGATACCGCCTGAAAATCGCCGTCCGTTTTAACCAGAGGACGGGTCAGCCTGTCCGGGCTGTGCACGAAATCATAGCCATAGCTGCCGCGGACACAGAGCGTGCTGTGGTTTCTCGGTGTACCGGTATTGGGTATGACCCGCACCAGGCGGTTGTCTTTAACCTCCAGAGAGATATTACAGCCGCAGCCGCAAAAAGGACATACGGAATCAACAGTGCTCGTCGTCGTCCCCCGGTATGCCTTCTCCTTCTCCATGATGGCGCCGGTAGGGCACAATGCCACGCAGGTCCCGCAGAAGGTGCACTCGGACTCTTCCAGTGGCAGACCGCCCAGGGTTGCCGGCTGAGAGCCAAACCCCCGCCCCAGGTAATCAATCGCCCCCTCCACCACCAGCTCCTGGCACGCCCGGATACACCTCCCGCACAGGATACACCTTGAAAGGTCTCTTTCAATAAACGGGTTGACCTCCTCAACGACGCCCGATTGGGGAATCCTCTGGAACTCCAACACCCCGATGCCCATCTCCGAGGCTATCCTGCGCAGCTGGCAGCGATTGCCCTTATCACAGACAAGGCAAGAATCGGGATGGCTGGCAAGCATCAGCTCTACTATCGTCTTCCGGCGCTCCATGACCCGGGGCGAGCGGGTATTGATTACCATGCCGGGTGATATGGGGGCGACGCAGGAGGCAAGCAGCGCCCCGGAGCGTTCCTCCTCCACAAGACACAGCCGGCAGGCGCCGGTGGGAGCCAGATAGGGGTCGTGGCAGAGAGTGGGAATCTCCACCCCGGATTCCCGCGCCAGGTCAAGGACCGTCATCCCGGAATTACCGCTGACCTCCACCCCATTCAGGGTAATCGTAATCGTTTCCATCGGCCTCTTTTACTAGCTGCCTACTGGGTGAGACTGCGTATGAATTCCTCTCCGCGGGCAACTGACCTTATCCCCGACAGCAGTCGGGAGCTAGCCGCCGCTTTGGGAATGAACCCCAGCGCTCCCGCTTCACGGCTGGCGGATATGTTTTCTTCATCGTCGTACTGGGTCAGCACCAGCACCTTGACCCGTTCACACCTGGAGCGTATCTCCCGGGTAGCGTCCAGCCCGTTCATTACCGGCATGACAATATCCATCAGCACCACGTCAGGCATAAGCTCTACCGTCTTCTCGGTGGCATCCTTGCCGTCAACGGCTTCGCCCACCACCTGAATATCCCGCTGCAACGACAGTACGGCGCGTATGCCCTCCCTGACCACGGCATGGTCGTCCACCACCAGCACCCTTATCCGCTTGGCGGCTTCCCTGTCCAGCAGCTTCTGAAGGCGCGGCACCAGCGCCGCCGGCTCAACCGGCCGGGCTAAAAAGTCCTCGGCATCGCATTGCAGTCCCTCGTCCAGCCTCCACCCCTTGATAAGCTGCTTCTCCGGCGGGGCATTGATGACCATGAGGGGCAGGCTGGAAAACCCCAGCGTCTGCTTCAGCCACTTGTGGAACAGAAAAGCGTCGCCTCGGGGCGCAATAGTGCCCAAAATAATCAGCTCCGGCTCCTGCGAACGAATCATCTCCTTAGCCTGCTGCCGGTCGGAGGCAATGGCTACCGAGTAAGAATTAGCCTCCAGGGTTGCCCTGACCGCACGGGTAAATTCAGGGTCGTCATCTACTATTAAAATTCGCCGATGAGTCTCCATCTTAGCCCTCCTTCTCCCGCCATTCTTCCACCGCTGTAATTAGAATAGACCGTGGACAAGCGGGCAGAAAGAGGCTTACCCCTTGCCAGTAAGGAGCATTACCCCCTGAATTTACCAGGGTTTTCCCCTTGTTTTGGCGGGGAACATTTTATCAGGCAGACAACCTATCCTCTTCCCCTTCCCCTGCAGGGGAAGGGGAAGAGACATCTCCCTTTAAGAAAGGGAGATTAAGAGGGATTTTGATGTTGAAATCCCCCTTGGTCCCCCTTTATAAAGGGGGAAATATGATAGGGAGTTAGAGAGGGGCTCCGCCCCTCTCTAGA
>CAYUBP010000044.1:0-8525 GCA_964443115.1 uncultured Dehalococcoidales bacterium
TGGTGAATTACTTTAACACAGTAATACAGCCTGACTTAAATTTCAAACAGCAGGCATAAGGCTCATTCAAGCTCAATCACTAAGCCTGCCCGGTTGAAGAAGAAACTGCTGCCAAATTCCCGGGCTAAAAGAGTGGTAGCGGGCATGCCCGTGCAGTGGCATAAGCCCATTCTCTGGACACCAAGCCCACGGAGGGCGTCTACCGTCTGCCGTAGCCGCTCCCCGGAAGCATCAGCGAGGTGAGAGCCCCCAATCACGGTGTGTATTTTGTCCATGCCGGTCACCTGCCTGGCATACAGCAGGGTGTTTATTATGCCGCGGTGAGCACAACCCAGGATTACGACCAGCCCGGCCTCTGTTTTTACTACCAGAGCCTGGTCATCGAGCAGATTGTCCGGCCGCCAGCCGGAGTCTTCCCTGACAAAGAAGACCTTATCCACCCGCTCAAAATCGGTTACCATGGGAACCTCGCCGGTAGTTATCATGCCGCTGGCTATTGTGGAAGGCTCTTTCGTCAGCCTGAAGCGGGCTCCCAGGCTCTCCAGTTCCCTCCGCCGGAACGGGATTCCGATGTAATGGGCAGCCATGTCCTGGTGCCGTACGTACTTCGCCTGCCAGACGTCCGGGTGGGCAATTACCTCAACCTCTTTTTCCATTCTGCGCAGTATATCACGTAGCCCGCCGGTATGGTCGTAGTGCCCGTGGCTCAAGACTATCTTGCTTATCCGGGAAAGGTTGATATTGAGGGCATCGGCATTGTGAACGGCAGAGATGCTTTGCCCGCTGTCAAAAAGAACAGCCGTATCCCCCGTTTCCAGCAGGACGCTCAGCCCCCATTCGCCAAGCAGGTGCCCCCTTCCGGCGGTATTCTCACTCAGGGTAGTAATTCGGAGCGTCATCTTTCTCCCCGTGTATTTAGTTTACCCTCAGACGCCTTTGCGGTAAGCCTTCTTCCACGGCTCTTTTTTCATAGCCATGTAGTCTCGTATTGCCGCTTTCAGAGTAATCGCGGCGAGGAGAGCGCAGTGCTGGCTTTCTTCGGGCAATCCCCCCAGGGCATCAAGGACGTCCTGCTGGCTGATTTTCAATGCTTCGCTGAGGTCTTTGCCTTTTGCCACTTCGGTGACCATGCTTCCGGAGGCGATGCTGGTGCCGCAGCCATCGGTCATGAAGTTAGACCTGACGATGGCATCATTACTGACCTTAACCCAGATTTCCATCGTGTCCCCACAGGGGCCCGTAATCCTGGCAAAGCCGTCAGCATCCTCCATCTCACCCGCATTCCGGGGGTTCATGGCATGGTCAATTACCGTCTCGGAGAAGACCCTGCGGGCATCGCCCATTATTAGCTCCTGGAGTCCGTCAAGCTCTTCAGGCATGTGTCCACTCCCCTTTCATTCCACACTCGGCGATAAAGCTTTGATAAGAGACTTGCCAAGCCTGGTTATAACCTCGCCATCGTAGCGCTCGATTTCTCCCTCATCACAGAGTCTGGCAAGCTCGGGGTCTATCGGCAGTTGCCCCAGCAGCGGAGCCTGCGCCGCGCTCGCCATCTGCTCCGCCCGGCTCTTACCGAATATCTCAAACTTCTTGTCTATTTCCGGTATATACAGGTAGCTCATGTTCTCCACCACACCCAGGACGCGTTTTTCCATTTTCTGAGCCATGTTCACCGCTTTACGCACAATCATGTCAACCAGGTCCTGCGGGGTGAAGACGATAATCACCCCTGTTATGGGGAATGACTGCAAGACTGTCAGCGGTGCATCGGCTGTGCCCGGGGGCAGGTCTATAATCAGGTAGTCCAGATTGCCCCAGAGTACGTCCTCACCGAACTGCTTGATGGTGTTGGCAATCAGGGGGCCGCGCCAGATGACCGCATCGTCCTCGCTGGGCAGGAGCAGGTTGATGGACATGACCTCTATGCCTGATTTGGTGAGTACCGGCAGTATCCCGCTCTCGTTGCCGCTCGGCTGGACATTAAGCCCGAACATCTTCGGTATGCTTGGACCAGTGATATCGGCGTCCATGATACCTACCTCAAAGCCCTTACGCCTGAGGGCTATGGCAATCAGGCTGGATACCAGCGACTTGCCCACGCCTCCCTTGCCGCTCATAACGGCGAGGATGTGGTCAATCCTGTTCAGGTCTTTCGCTTTAGCTTCGCTATACTCTACCACTACCTCTTTTACCCCCGGCAGCTTACTAACAGCCTCCTCGGTCTTGGTCTTGACCCAGTCCTGCGCCTGAGGAATCAGACCGGTGGATGCCAGGGCAATCTTTACTTTGCCGTCAGAAATAGTAACCTCACGCACCAGGTTCAGCCCGACTATGCTGCGTTTAGCCGCCGGTACCAGAACCGTTTCCAGGCTCTCAATTACTTGCTCTTCTGTTGCCATGTATTTCTCCTCCGTATCGTATATGGTAAAGCGAGCTGGTCTACTGTTATTTCTTTACGAAATTGCAGGTCGCTTTGTCTCTTGTCCCCAGCCCGAACAATCCTCCCCCTGTTATCCGGGATACTACTTCATCCTGTTTCAGGTGATGGTCGCTGACCGACAAGACCCCATCCGGTTTCAGTACCCGGTGTAATTCTGCCAGCACTTCTCCGGAGTTGTGCAGGTCGTGAAGGATATCGTATAGAAGAACGGTATCCAGGCTTTCGGGTGGCAAGCCGGTCTTGCACTCAGACAGGATGGTCTGCACATTCGCCAGCCGTTTTCCGGCGGCAATTTCCCGGACTGCCTGGATAGCAAGCGGGTGGATGTCCAGAGCGTATATCTTCCCCGACTCACCCACGAGTTCAGCCAGAGGCACGATGTAGCTTCCCGAACCGCAGCCGTAGTCCAGGACATGAAATCCCTTCTTGATGCCGACCTCTTCCAGTATGCTCATACGGGGTTTTATAAAATCCCGTAAATTATAGGACAAGGACATTAGCCTGAAATCAAGGTTGGATTGGAGCCGGGGCTTTGCCTTTACTGCAGGCATGCGCCTCCTTAGGTGTGCTTCTTAGTGGTCACAGACATTCTCGCCGGTAGCCAGACTGCCACAGAGATGGTTCAGCACCGCTTTTTCCGGGTCGCTTTCCAGCGCACCGACAACTACCTGAACACCGTGGTTCATAAAGAGGTTCTGAGCATTCATGCCCATGCCGCCAGCGATTACACATTTGACCCCCTGCCGGGCCAGCCAGGGGGGAAGAAGCCCGGGCTGGTGTTCTGGAGCGGGGACAAGCTCTTTTTTGATTATCTCTTTCTTGTCCTCATCAACGTCAATCAAGGCAAATTGCTCACAATGACCGAAGTGCGGGCACAACACCCCGCCACTAACTGGCACCGCGTATTTCATGTATAACCTCCGTCCGGTTTATTATTCTAATTTGAGTTCGTGTTTAGCCTGGTCATCAACAAAGTATATGCGTCCCCATGCAGGCTCAGGCACGCTGCCTCGTTTCCTCCAGTGCGCTGGAAATCTTCTGCCAGAGTTTCTTGATCTCCTGCGAGACCCTGCCGTCAGAATAATCCACCACGGGCATTCCCCGCACCAGCGCTTCGGTGACAACATTATCAAACGGAATCTTAGCCGCCACGTCTATACCATGAGCGGAACAGTAGCCCTCAATCTTCCGTGTATTATCATGATTGATATCGTACTTGTTAATGCATACCACAGCCGGGACACCGAAGTGATGGCAGACATCAATCACCCTCTCCAGGTCGTGTATTCCTGAAAGCGTAGGCTCGGTAACCAGGAGGGCCAGGCTCGCCCCGGAGAGCGATGATATTACCGGGCAGCCGATGCCCGGCGGGCCATCACTTATAATATAGCCTAATTTCTGCTCTTCGGCAACCCGCCTCGCCTGCTGCCTTACCCGGGCGACCAGTTTGCCCGAGTTTTCCTGGGCAATGCCCAGCCGGGCGTGCACCAGGGGCCCATATCTTGTCTCCGAAACAAACAGGTGGCCGGAGAGGTTCTCCTTCATAGCAATCGCATCCGCCGGGCATATGTGAGAGCAGAAACCGCACCCTTCGCAGGCTACGGGGTCAACCTCAAATCCGCTGATAGCGTCAAAACGGCACAGCTCCTCGCATAGCCCGCACCGGGTGCACCTGTCCGGGTCAATACAGGCTACCTGCCCGCTCCAGAACTCGTCTCTTTGTTTTAACGAGGGGCTGAGCAGCAGGTAAAGGTCAGCCGCATCTACATCGCAGTCGGCAAGGACCTTGCTATCCGCCAGCGCCGCCAGCGAGCCGACAATGCTGGTCTTGCCGGTACCGCCCTTACCGCTCAATACCACTATTTCTTCCATCAACTATCTCCTTGATGCTGTCAAAAAGCTGGCGGAAGCGCCTCCTCCACTGCGGCATGCCGTTGACCAGGGCAACCCCGCGCGAGTACAGGCGGGCAATCTCCGTGTCCAGCGGGATGGTGAGCAGGACGGGTATGCCCTCTTTACGGCAGTAATCTTCAACGCCGGCATCGCCGATTCCAGCCCGGTTGAGGACAACACCGCAGGGTATGCCAAGCTCCCTGACGGTCTCTACCGCGAGGGCAAGGTCGTTAAGCCCGAACGGAGTAGGCTCGGTCACCAGGAGGCAGAAGTCGCTGCCCCTGATTGCCTCCACCACAGGGCAGGACGTACCGGGCGGGACGTCCCTGATGACTATCCCGCTACCGTTAGCATGCTCCTTGACTTTGCGGATAACCGGCGGCACCATCGCCTCACCCACGGTGAGTATGCCGTGAGTGAGCCTTATACTGCCGGCGCGCCCCCACTCAACCACGCCCGTCTGCCTCGGCTCTTCGGATATTGCTTTTTCCGGGCAGAGGTAGCTGCAGGCGCCGCAGCCGTGGCAGAGCTGAGGGAAGGTCAGCACCTGTTTACCCACCACGACAATGGCGTGGTAGGCGCATACCTCCGCACACTTGCCGCAGTAGGTACACTTCTTACCATCTACTAGCGGTACCGGCATGCTGACCGGCTCGCTGCCCGTAATTACAGGTCTGAGCAGGATATGGTCATTCGGCTCCTCCACGTCACAGTCTAGAAGGACAACCTCATGGCTATCTTTCAGGGAAAGGGCAAGACTGGTGGCTACCAGCGTCTTGCCGGTCCCTCCCTTACCGCTGGCAACAGATATTATCATCTGGACTCCAAACCTTTAGTCGTGCTCTTTGAACACCCTGTCCTGAAAGGGGTCATTCTTCCTTATCCACTCAATGAGCATGGCGGCATGTTCCTTTTCCTCGTTCATGTTGTGCGCCAGGAGTTGCTTGAGGGAGGCGTCCTCCGTGGCGTCAATTCTCTCCTGGTAGAAGTCTATGGCTTCCAGTTCTTCCCGCAGGGACTTCCTCGCCCTCTCCAGGTCAACATGCTCCGGCTCCATCTTCTCCAAGGGCTCGAAAAACGGCATACTGAACTCCTTTCTTTCCAGGCAGGGGTCTATTCCCTGACCATCCCTGTCCCGCACCTGGGGCACTTCATTTCAAAACATGGCGTCCCCTGCCGGTGGGGCGCTTTTTCCCCGCAGTTCGGGCAGACACAATACCCTCCGGGACCGGCGCCCGGCTGGTTGCCCTGCATCCTGCCCCCTCTTTGTGACGGGCTGTGCGGCGGTCCTGTTCCGTCTCCTCTTGGCATCTTTTTACCTCCGTTAGACTTATTTCCCCTCTGCCTACGGGCCTTATATGTCCCTTCGCCTACCCATACCGCGTCCGCCGCCCCTGCCAAAGCCGCCTCCCATCCCGGGGCCCGTGCCAAAGTGGTCGGGCACATTAGCCTGAGCACTAGCCTTGAACCTGCCTGACCGGTAGCCCTCAATGGCATCCTTTACCTTTCCGGAAACGCCGGTTATGACCTTAATACCGGCAGGGGATAGCACCTGGTAGGCGTTGGGCCCGCAGTTGCCCGTAAGCACCGCCTCAACGCCTTTACCAGCGATTGCCTGCGCCGCCGAGATGCCTGCCCCCCCCGCCGCCATGGCGCTGGCATTGTCCACGGCCTCAAACTCCATGGTATCCGGGTCAGCGACGATGAAATACTGGCAGCGCCCGAAGCGGGAGTCTACCTCAGCATCCAGCGTGGGACCTGTTGCGGAAATTGCTATTTTCATTATTATTCCTCCTGTTGTTTAACAGCCGAGAGTCTGCGTATCTCGGATTCCAGTTCCTCAAGTTCTCCCTTCAGTGCCTGCGCCTCGCCTTTCAGGAAGTCAAGCTCCTGCTCGCGGGTCATCCGTGGCGCGGACGGTTGAAAACCAAACGCTCCGTAGGGCGGATAAGCGTAGGGCATTCGGCGCGGAAAGCTATACCGCCGCAGCCCGAATCCCGCTCCCCGGGGGCTGCAAAAGCCCCTTCCTCCTCCGGTCATTGGGCCCATTCCCCGGGGGCCCGTACCATCAAATCCTGGCATGATTAACCTCCCTTCTGGTTTTTACTCCCTTGATTCTGGCTCTGACCCTCCGCTCATCGGTGCTGAGGAAGGCCTGTATCCAGCCTGCGCTCTCGCCGGCGGCTGGTACGGCGGTAGCCCTGCGCCGCGGAAGTAGTAGCCACATCTGGGCAGACCTCCTCTGCCCCGTCCCACGTAGGGCCAGGGGGGAGAGCCACCACGGAAGCCCAGGCCCATGCCTCCTCTCCGACCACGCCCTGCATAACTCCTTCCAAACATTTTCCACCTCCTGCTCCTTTTTGCTTAATAGCGGTTCTTCATCATTGTCAGCAGTTCAATGCCCCTTATTTGCCTGAAGATTGCTCCCTGGCTGACACAAAGCAGTGCCAAACTGGGATTGATTACCCTCGTACCTGATATGGCGTCAATACCAAAATCAAAGAGCACCGGAGATAAAGGGGTGGTATCTCCGAGTACCAATACATAGGCATGAGGGTTGCATAGCCCGAGCAGACTCTCAATTGTATGGTTGGTGAAGGTCGTGCCAGAGATACCAACCACGTCAGCCCGGGGGATAAGATTTTGCGACTCGGCTTCAGGGAAATCGCCTTCACGGGGATTCCTCTCAATCACCCACAGGTCTTTTACTATGCTACGGAGCTCGGGGACGAACGGGAAATGGCCCACTATAGCTACTCTTTTGCCTTTCCCTTTCTCGGCAATAAGGTCGCCGGCATTTAGTTTGAGGCATTTACTCTCGTCTATATCAATCAGTGAATTTATGGTTGCCATGCCGATTGCCGCCTCATGCTGGCTTTGTGATTCAGCTAGCCCGGCAATAGTCTTTGCGTCTTTTCCAAGCAGGAAACCGGATTCAGACACGGGAGTGGTGCTGTGATGGTGACCCCCGTAATGGGGCGTCGAGGCGAGACCACAGTTACGTGTCAGTACCGCTGTCTGGAATGGTCCCTGACGTATATCCTGTACCTCAGCCTCGGTATTCAGATTTGAGAATAAAGCATTGAGTATTTTCATGCTCTGGAGCTCCCTGCTGTTCCATGCCTTCCCCGGTGCCTCACGCCAGGGGCGAAAAGCGGCATAATGCTCGGGGTCTTACACATGGGGCAGAACTCAGGCGGGGCGGATATCATGGTCTCAAAAGGCACTTCCCACTCGTGCCCCTCAAGACACCGGAAGCGGCGCACCGCCATTTCAAAGTTGCCGCCCTCGATGCGTATCGCCTTCCCGCCGAGCAGGGCGTCGGCGATCTTCTGACGCGCCGCCAGCAGTATCCTGGCGAAGGTGCTGCGCGAGATGCTCATCTTCCGGGCGCACTCCTCCTGCTCCAGCCCCTCAAGGTCCTTGAGGCGGACTGCCTCGGCTTCTTCAACAAGTAGCCTGACCTCCTCAAGCTCGGCAAGCCTGATGCCGGCGGGTTTGAAATAGGTTACGGGCGGCACGAAACTGACCTTCCGCCGTAATTGCCGTCTCCCCATAGATTGTCACACCTCAAGTTGTGAACAAAAGTGCGTTAAAGAGTTATTTTGCACCTATGTTCACTATTATGATACAACAAGTTTGCATTTTTGTCAAGCCCCATGACACTTGACAGCATACGGAGGCGGCTGTTATAATAGGTGAAAATGAAAATCATTCGCAATTACTCTGCTCAGATAGCAGGCAGGCCGGTAACCGCCCAGCGTAACCTCCTTCTTGAGGTTATCCGCCAGGCAGGCGGGCACCTGGATGCCGATGAGCTGTACCGCCGCGCCCGGGCAACGGGCGGGCGCATCAGCCTGGCAACGGTATACCGAAACCTGAAGCTGTTCAAGGAGCTGGGCCTGATAGCTGAGAGCAACCTGGGTAATACGCATGCCCACTACGAGATGAAAGGTCCAGCGGAACATTACCACCTGGTCTGCCTCGGCTGCGGGCAGGTTATAGAGTTTGAGAGCCCGCTTATTGCCCGGGCTGTGGCTAAGACGCAGCGGGAGCAGGGTTTTGATATCACCTCGGTTCAGCTAAAGATGGAAGGCTACTGCCCGGCGTGCAGGGAGAAAAGGAAATAATTTTTTGCCGTATTAGATGCGAATGAGTTTCATTATCATCTAATCAGGAGATAGCGATGCCG
>CAYUBP010000045.1:0-4323 GCA_964443115.1 uncultured Dehalococcoidales bacterium
ACGTTTTCAGCGTAACGCTGAACGCAGTTTCCGGCGAGTCCCCCGTGGTGGGGAAACCGGCGCCAAACTTCAAGTTTACCGACGCTGACGGTAACACCGTCACCCTCCGCGACCTCCGGGGCAAACCGGTAATGCTCAACTTCTGGAATATATCGTGCCAGCCCTGCTTTGAAGAAATGCCCTACCTGCAGGAAGTCTATGACAATTGGACAAGCAAGGGGCTGGGCTTCTTTTCCATTGACGTGGGCGACCGGTTCAACAGTGTCACCGGCTACGTAGCCCGCAATCAGCTGACCTTTCCGGTGCTGGTTGACGGCAGCGGCGAACTGGCGCTGGGGTACGGCATCTGGAGCTTCCCGACCACCATGCTTATTGGTACGGACGGCATCATCCTGAAGATACAGATTGGCGCCTTCACCAGCCCGCATGATGTAGAAGTAAAGTTCCTGTCCCTGGTATTCCCCGAGCTGGCACAGTAAACGGGCGTACGCCGGGCAGGCGGCTTCCCAGTTCCTACCTGCCTGGGAAATTAGACCAAAGACATTCAGTCCCTAAATCAATCTTGCCCTACTCAACCCGCTGCTAAGCTATAGCCTGCCATAGAAACCTCTTGCGAAAAGCCATAACAAGGGTTAAACTAGGCACCAGATAAAGGTTGAGGGATAATTTCACGACACGCCCGAATAATAATGAGGTGAACTTATGTGACAAGCGCAGAAGTCTGCCCTGGTATGTCAGTTTGCTACTAAACACTGGAGGTTTATCAGGTGATTGTACTATGGGTGATACTGGGGATAATCATCTTTGTCATTTTGCCTACCTCGCTCAGAGTAGTGAGACCGACAGATAGAGGGCTCATTGAGAGGTTTGGCAAATACTCCCGGTTCGCGGAGCCCGGGCTTCACTTCGTATTACCGCTCGGAATAGAGAGGCTATTCAAGGTCAACATCACCGAACAGATGGTTGACGCTGAACCTCAAGAGATAATTACCAACGACAATCTCAACGCTACAGTTGATGCTCAGGTCTACTTCAGGGTGAATCCAACGGAAGACGATGTCAAGAAGTCCCAGTACGGGGTCTTCAACTACAAAGTCCAGATAGTCCAGCTGGCACGAACGACACTAAGAAATATCATCGGTACGCTAACCCTGAGGAAAGCGAACAGCGAGAGGAATACGATAAACTCAGAACTCTTCAAGACTCTGGTTACAGAGACTGCGAACTGGGGACTACTAGTCGTCAGGACGGAACTCAAGGAAATTAACCCACCGCGCGATGTGCAGGAAACGATGAACAAGGTCGTCAAGGCGGAGAATGAGAAGACTGCCGCCGTTGACTTTGCTACCGCCACAGAGACTCAAGCAGATGGGGAGAGACGGGCCGCAATCAAGCTAGCTGAGGGAGACAAACAAGCCAAAATACTACGAGCAGAAGGAGAAGCGGCAGCAATCAAGCTCGTCAATGAAGCAGCCGAGAAATACTTTATCGGCAATGCTCAGTTGCTGAGAAAGCTGCAGGCAGTTGAGGTGGCGCTATCAGGCAACTCCAAGATTGTTCTTCCAGCCGGAGAGAGTATTATAAACGTAATTGGCAATCTATCAGGGATTATGCCGGAAAAGAAATAGCAGGAAGAACAATACCAGACTAACTTGTGGCAGAAGTTTAAATAGCAGGCTCAATGGCTGCTGCTCTATAATGCATCTTTGCTACAATCATAAGCTAGCCAATAAAGGAGATTGGCAAAGACGGAGAAATTAGAAGTGGCAGCGGGTGGATTCGAACCACCGACCAAAGGCTTATGAGTCCTCTGCTCTGCCGGCTGAGCTACGCTGCCGCGGATACCGTATTTTATGAATTCCCGCCGACTATTGTCAAGGCAATTTGCCCTTGAGATAGTCTATCGCCCACTGGACAGCATCAACCTCGCCAAAATCAAGCTCATAGTCCGGGAGTAGCCCCTCCCCCTCTATTAGCCGGCCGTTGGGAGTCAGCCAGCGAGACGTGGTAATGTATATTGCCGAGCCGTCCTCCAGTTGTTCCATAACCCCGGCACTGCCCTTGCCGTAGGTCACGGTACCGGCAACAACCGCCAGCTTATAGTCCTGCAAAGCCCCGGCAAGAACTTCGGCGCCGCTGGCGCTATAGCCATCCACCAGGACGACCATCGGCAGGCGGATGACCTCCCACTCAGATTTAGCATCCAGAGCGGTGCGCTCGCCATCGCTCCCGACAATATAGACCACCACCCCTTCGCTGACAAAGCGGCTGGTAACATCAACCACCACGTCCAGTAAGCCGCCGGGATTGCCCCGCAGGTCAATGACGGCGCCGGTATATCCACCCAGGTTCACGCTGCTCACCACAGGAGACAACTCTTCCGCAGTCCGCCCCGAAAAATAGGAGATACGAATATAGGCAATATCCCCCAGGGCTTCAAACTCCACGCTGGGGACATTAATTTTGGCTCTCGTTATCTCAATCAGTTCGGGCTCCGTATTATCCTCATGAAGAACAAGCAGACTGACCTGTGTCCCCGCGGGGCCGCGTATATTGAGCACCGTCTCAGCCAGACTCATATCCGAGGTTGGCTTACCGTCAATCTCCAGAATCCTGTCGCCGGCGGCAAGCCCCCCCTCCGCCGCCGGCGAGCCTTCATAGACGGCGACAACCGTTGGCTGACCGTCAACTATTGTCATCGTAGCACCGATGCCCTCAATACTCCCGTCCAGCGTGCCCGACTCAACCTGGTATGTCTCACTATCCAGGTAAGAGGTGTGAGGGTCACCCAGCACCCCCACCATACCGTTGATGGCTCCCCGGGCAAGCTCATCGGTATCAAGGCTGTCCTTGCCTACGTAGTCCCGCAGGATAATATTCCACGCCTCCTCCACCAGCTCAAAGCCCTCAGCCCCGGCAGCGCCTGAACGGGCGCTGGTACCCAGGTTCCAGCCGGCGGTAAACGACAGGGCAAGAGCCACCACTACCAGCAGGCACAGCCCAACCTTCATTTCCTTGCTCATCAAGACTACCTCCCACCAGGATAGATTGACCACCCTAATCGTATGATGACAGAAGCCCAAACCACCTGTCAAGAAACGTAACCCCATCCCCTTAACCCCCTTCCCTTTCAAGGGGAGGTTGCCTCAAAAGTCATTCTGAGGAGCGAAGCGACGAAGAATCTGGGGCGGTGAGGCCTTTCGCCATGCTCAGAATGACAATAAAAAGGCATTTTTAGGGCAAAGCTTTTCAAGGGAAGGAAAACAGGGAGACAGGTTCGGGGGTAGCTAGCGTACGGGCAGTTGGACAATTCCACAGGCTTTCATATATTATGAGCCAGGTACATATACGATGGCTGAGACTCTAGCACGAATCAGCGTTCGCGGCGTGGTTCAGGGGGTCGGCTTCAGACCATTTGTCTACCAACTGGCAGGCAAATACGGATTGGCCGGCTGGGTGCGTAATACCTCCGAGGACGTCAGGATTGAGATTGAGGGCAGCCGGGGAAACATCACGCAGTTCCTGTCCGAGCTTAATACTAACGCCCCGCCCCAGGCACGGATAGAGAGCGTTGACAGCTCTTACCACCCGCCTGCCGGCTACCGGACTTTTGAAATCCGCTCCAGCGCCAGCGAAGAGGGCAAGTACCAGCTTGTATCTCCAGATATCGGCACCTGCCGGGCGTGTCTCGGGGAGGTCTTTGACCCGGAGGACCGGCGCTACCGCTACCCCTTCACCAACTGCACCAACTGCGGGCCCCGCTTCACCATAATCACCGATATCCCTTATGACCGCCCTAACACCACCATGCGCCGCTTTACCATGTGCCCCCGGTGCCAGGCGGAGTATGACAACCCGCTGGACCGCCGCTTCCATGCCCAGCCCAACGCCTGCCCCGACTGTGGCCCCCGGCTGGAACTCGCTGACAGAAACGGGAACCATGTGGCGGGCGATGACGCCATTGCTGCCGCCAGCCGGCTGCTGCGGGAAGGCAACATCGCGGCAATTAAAGGCTTGGGTGGTTTTCTTCTCGCCTGCGATGCCACCAGCGACCGAGCCGTCAGCCTCCTGCGCCAGCGGAAACGGCGCCCGTTCAAGCCGCTGGCGATAATGGTCTCCAGCCTGGATGAAGCCCGGCGCCACTGCGAAATCTCTCAAGAAGAGGCGGAGCTTTTAACCTCGCCGCCGAGCCCGATTGTGCTGCTGCGGTGGAAGCCGGAGTCCACGGTCTCGCCGGCAGTGGCGCCCAACCTGAAGTACCTGGGGGTGATGCTCCCCTATACCCCACTCCATTATCTCCTGCTCACCTATCCGGATATGCCG
>CAYUBP010000045.1:4333-8505 GCA_964443115.1 uncultured Dehalococcoidales bacterium
CTCCACCACCTCCTGCTTAAGGAGACCGGACTACCGCTGGTGATGACCAGCGGCAACCTCAGCGAGGAGCCAATCGCCAGGGACAATGACGAGGCACTGAGGCGGCTGGGCGGCATCGCTGACTATTTTTTGATGCACAACCGCGATATATATGCCCGCTACGATGACAGCGTGGCTATGGTAGAAACCGGCAGCACCCAGATAGTCCGGCGGGCAAGGGGCTACGCCCCCTACCCCGTTCACCTCACCTTCAAAGCAGGGCAGGTGCTTGCCTGCGGCGCCGAGGACAAGAGCACCTTCTGCCTCACCAGGGATAACTACGCCTTTCTGAGCCAGCACATCGGTGACATGGAAAACCTGGAGACCCTGGAGCACTTCAAGGACACCATCAGCCTCTACCAGCACCTTTTCCGCGCTCAGCCGGAGGTCATCGCCTGCGACCTGCACCCCGAGTACCTGTCCACCAAATACGCCCGGGAACTGGCTGCAGAGCGTAACCTCAGGCTGGTGCCCGTCCAGCACCACCATGCCCACATCGTCAGCACCATGGTGGACAACGGCATAAGTTCCCCGGTTATCGGGGTTGCCCTTGACGGCACCGGCTACGGGGCTGACGGCAATCTATGGGGCGGAGAGTTCATGGTCGCTGACTATCACGGCTTCCAGAGGCTGGGGCACCTTGAGTACCTGCCATTACCGGGCGGGACAGCAGCCATCAAGAAGCCCTACCGCACGGCTATCGGCTACCTGCTGACACTGCTGGGAGATGACGCCCTCAAAAAAGACCTCGCCTTTCTTAAGGACGTGGGCACCGTGGAGATTGATGTTATAAAAAAGCAGCTTGAGCGCAGGTTTAACTCACCGCTGACATCAAGCATGGGGCGCCTCTTTGATGCCGTCTCAGCATTAATCGGCGTCAGGAGCGAGATAGACTACGAGGGACAGGCAGCGGTAGAGCTGGAAATGATAGCCTATGATGCCACAAGCCAGGTCGGCAGCATGAGCTACCCCTATTCTATAACCAACTCCGGCGGAGTAAACATTATCCAGCTCCGCGAGCTATTTTCAGCTATCACGAGCGACCTGCGCCGGGGGCTGCCCGCAGCCGCCATCTCCGCCAGGTTCCATAACACCGTTGCCCGGATGGTATCTGAGATGTGCCAGCGTATAGCCGGGACGACCGGCATCAAAGAGGCAGCGCTCGGCGGCGGCGTCTTCCAGAACCGGCTCCTGCTGAGAACAGCCCTGCCCTTGCTGAAGACGGGAGGCTTCTCGGTGCTGACCCACCGGCAGGCGCCGACTAACGACGGGGGAGTATCCCTGGGTCAGGCGGTCATTGCCAACTTCGCCGTTGACACCCCCCTCTAAGCCAGCTATAATTTCTTTACAGCCGAGGTGGCGGAATGGCAGACGCGCTACGTTCAGGGCGTAGTGTCCGTAAGGGCATGGGAGTTCAAATCTCCCCCTCGGCACCAAGACTGGCGCTTGTAGCTCAGTTGGATAGAGCGCAGCCCTGCGGAGGCTGAGGTCGTGGGTTCGAGACCCGCCAAGCGCGCCATATATTCCCGTACGGGGGCGGTTAGCTCAGCTGGTTAGAGCATCTGCTTTACACGCAGGAGGTCAGAGGTTCAAATCCTCTACCGCCCACCATTTCCCCGAATAGCCTCAAAAACGATTAAAGTTCCTTATCCTGAACTAGAAATTTTCTCTATTTGAGCTTGATTTGAGTTCGAGTCCATTACCGATTCATGGGTTTATCAAGTGTTCTGAACACCGAATGGTGATGCCATTCCAGGTGGTAACATTCCCTATATTCCAGTTTCAATCGATAGAAGAAATTTGCTATAATAGTACTGGCGATGAGGCTCGCCTACGTATAGAGATAAACCGCCCGCAAGGGATGATAGCCTCTACTGGCAATGCTGGTAGGGGCTTTTTGTTTGCCCTCTACTCGGAGGAGAGTCATGGAAAATACCTGGTTAGTCGCTACGATCTGGATAGCATTAGCCCTTGTTGCGAGTCTCATTTCCATCCGTTTCGGCATATCAGTAGCACTCGCTGAAATCCTCGTGGGCGTGATAGGCGGCAACGCCTTCGGGCTAGAAACAACACCGTGGATCAACTTTCTGGCAAGCTTCGGGGCTATTCTTCTTACCTTTTTAGCCGGTGCTGAAATAGACCCCGTGTCATTCCGACAAAATATCAAGAGCAGCCTTGCTATCGGCATCGCCAGTTTCCTCCTGCCGTTCATAGGTGTCTGGCTACTAGCCCACTACGCTATCGGCTGGGACATGCGTCCAGCGTTGATTGCCGGCATTGCTCTCTCCACAACTTCTGTAGCCGTCGTCTATGCGGTCATGGTGGAAACAAAGCTCAATGAAACCAGGCTCGGCAAGCTGATACTTTCGGCCTGTTTCATCACCGACTTGGGCACTGTATTGGCGTTGGGTATCTTCTTTGCTAATTTCGATATCTGGATGATAATCTTCTTGGTCGTACTTATTCCTGTATTGTTCATAATACCAAAAATTACGCCCTGGATACTTTCCCGCCTCGGAAATAGAGTCGTCGAACCGGAAATCAAGTTCTTCTTCCTCCTGCTATTCGGCTTGGCATGGCTGGCGACCTCATCCGGGAGCGAAGCCGTATTACCGGCTTACCTAATAGGACTGGCAGCTGCCGGTGCATTCGTCAAAGACCGTGCTGTACTGCACCGGATGCGGACGATTGCTTTCGCCGTTCTCACTCCCTTTTATTTCATCAAGGCCGGCATGAATATTGCTGCTCCGGAACTGGTTTCTGGCTTCGTCTTGATAATTGTTTTCCTGGCCATGAAACTGGGTACCAAGTTCATCGGCGTATGGCCGGTTACCATGGCATGCCACATGCCCCGGCGTGAAAGGACCTACACCACACTGCTCATGTCCACAGGGCTGACCTTCGGCAGTATCTCGGCGTTGTTCGGTCTAACTCATGGTATTATTGACCAGAGCCAATACACTATTCTGGTGACTGTTGTTATCGCTTCGGCGGTGGTACCAACACTCATCGCACAGAAATGGTTCAGGCCTCGCCAGGTCGAAGACAATACACAGCCGGAAACAAACGCGGTAAGCAGCGGAAATAAAATAGAAGTAAAAATAGATTCGAAAGGAGGATAAACCGATGTTCAAGCATATACTTGTCGCCTATGATGGCTCGGCTCTTTCCCAAAAGGCGCTGGACGTGGCCATCGGCTTAGCCAAGACGATGGGAGCCAAGCTTTCACTCGTTTCGGTTGAAGAACACATTCCGACTTTCCCGGGAGACATTGGCGAGGTTAAAGAAGAAAAAGAGCGTCAGAACAACATTTTCCATAAGCTTCAGCAGGAAGCTAGAGAAATTGTCCGCGAGAATGGAATTGATCTGACACATGCCGACGTCCTGGTAGGGCATGTGTCCCAATCAATCATCAGTCATGCCAAATCCATACAATGCGATTTGATTGTGATGGGGCACAGCGGCAGGTCCGGCGCCTGGGGCAGGTTTTTGGGTAGCACTGCCGAAAAGGTCAGCCGCGTGGCTCATTGTACCGTGATGATCGTGCGATAAATTATTTCTGATTATATGTTGAGGTCTGTTTACGGAAAGCAAAGAAACGCGTAAGCTTGATTTCTCCTTCAAACAGGAAGTAGCTGGTTATATTGAAAGATGCCGGCTTGAGGATGGAGGCTACTTCTTTGCCCGTGTTTTGCCTTCGAGCGGCATGGACACTTATTGTGCCGTGAAAAGCCTGTCTCTCCTGGAACTGAAACCGGATCGTCCCAAAAAAGTCGCGGATTATTTTCTAAACCAAATAACGGATGGTTCACTTACCGGGATTAACGGCCTTTTCTATGCTGCCGAGGCACTGTATGAGTTGGGTATGGTCACTGAAGAATTCAAGGTCTATACCGAACATCAATTACAATTTCTCCGAAATGACATCGGCGGTTTTGGCGCTTATGAAAATGTTGACGTTGAAGTGCCTTCAGAATTAAGAGACACGTTCCGGGCGGTACGAACATCTGAAATCATCGGTGCAGACCTTGATAGAGAGGGTCTTATTCACTTTGTTTCCCGCTTCTTGAATACAAATGGCGGTTATGGCAGCAAGGGGTATTCAACCCTGGCATCAACTTACTTCGCTACGG
>CAYUBP010000046.1:0-8470 GCA_964443115.1 uncultured Dehalococcoidales bacterium
TAGAGCACAGTCCTGATAAGACTGGGGTCTCTGGTTCGAATCCAGAATCGCCCACTTTCTGCTGTTATTGCCTGCTCTCTGCGATTCCTTTAGCCCAGCTCGCCGCCCTCTCCAGTTCCCCGTCTACAAGCGGTCCCTCAGTCCCCTTGACAAAGAAACCCTCCGGCGGCGCGGTAAGGCTGCCGCCCTTCTCTTTCAAGCCGCTGGCTATGCGCCCGGCGGCATAGCCAAAGACCTTGGCGATGACGGCTTTCACCCTCGTATCAAAGACAGCCACGCTGATATTCTTGAGAGCGTCTTTCGGGATTTTATTAAGGAACTCCTGGACAGCCGGCGTGGCTCTGCCTCCCTGGGTCGGCGAGCCGACGATGAGAAGGCTGGCGCCCTCCAGTTCTCCCGGGCTCGCCTCAGCCGCCCGGAGCAGCCTGACCTCGTCGGCAAGAGCACCGGCGATAGCCCTGGCGATTTTCTCCGTGTTCCCGTAAGCCGAGTCATAGACTACTAGAGCCTTCATGTGATGCCTCCGGTTCTTAGATTCAGTTGGCATATATTATTTTTTGGTGCCGGGCTTGCGGGCAGGTTTGGCGGGCTTTATCAGCTCGTCCATCGGGATTACCGTCCAGGTCTCCGCCCTGCCGCCCCACTTGGTGCCGAAGCCCATCGCCATGTTTACCGCGGCTTTCTCGTTAGCTGCCTCATAAATTATCATTACATCATAGGGGCCCAGTGTCGCATAGGCGCCAATCGGTTTGACTCCGAGCTCCGCCGCAGTCTTCGCGCCTTCCTCCAGGGCTCTTATGGTGTTGGACATATTGGTTAACTCTTGCGCTGAGAACCTCACCAGCGTTGCGTATGTCGGCATCATGCACCTCCGTCTCACTTGTGCTCGCTCCGGGAGCCAGATTTTAGTGTAGTTCCAACCCGCGGCTTTGTCAATATCAGGTACAGTGTGTATTATTATAGGAGAGTGAAACGGAAGTGGGTGCGGGTACTACTGGTTATCGCCGGCACATTATCTCTGGGGCTGGGAATCCTGGGGATATTTGTGCCTGTCCTGCCTACCACGCCTTTTCTGCTGCTGGCGGCGGCATGCTATGCTAGGAGCTCGCAGAGGTTCTATGACTGGCTGTTAAATAACAGGTACTGCGGGGAGTATATCAGGAACTACCGGCGGAAAAAGGCCATCAGGCTGAAACTAAAAATCATTACCATTGCCCTGCTGTGGATAGCAATCGGAAGCTCGGTAATTTTCGCAGTGGATAGTCTTGTTATCAGAGTCCTGCTGGTTCTAATCGCTGTGGGGGTGTCGGTACACGTCCTCCGCCTCCGGACGCTGAGAGAGTGAGTCCCGGTGATTATTCCAGGAGCTCCATGATGTGCATTACTTTTAGCGGTCTCTCCCGCCGGGCAGAGCTGTCAACCATCTGGACTATACAGCCGGGGCAGCCGGTAACGACTATATCTGCGCCGGTGGTGTCTATGTTTGCCATCTTCCGGTCAGCAATCTTCCGGGACAGGTCATAGAAGTGGATGCTGAATGTCCCCGCCATACCGCAGCACCGGTCAGCCTCCGGCATCTCCACGTATTCAATATCCGGCATTGACCTGAGAATCTGGCGGGGCGGCTCGGTTACTCCCATGTGGCGGTTGAGGTGGCAGGGGTCGTGCCAAGTTACCCTCTTGCCCTTGAACTCGGGCGCAACCCGGTATGCCGAGGCGGGCAGTTTGAGCATGTTGACCAGGAACTCGGTGATATCCGTTACCTTTTCGGCGAACCGGGCGTAGGCTTGCTGGCGCTCCGGGGTGTCTGCCAGGAAGGTGACATAGTCCTTCATCGCCGAGCCGCAGGTGGCGCAGTCGGTGATTACGTAGTCAAGACCTTCAAAGGCTTTAACATTGGTGTCGGCTAGCCTCCGTCCGGTGGTGAAATCGCCGGAGCCCAAAAACACCGGCGCCCCGCAGCAGCCCTGCTCCCGGGGAATGACTACCTCCACGCCGTTTCTGGTCAGAAAGTCTACTATCTTTTTCCCCACCCCGGGGAATACGTATTCTGTCATGCAGCCGGTGAAGTAGCCGACGGTCATTACCGCCGTGCCCTGCGGCTTATTCACCACCGGCACCGTTTGTCTCAGGAACTTCGGCGCAATCTCAGGTATCTGCCTGCCTTTGCCCAGGGCAGACAGGAAGAGGGGCAGGTGCCTTGTTGTTCCCCTTGTCCGGGGCAGGAGCCGCTGAAGCCAGGAGGCAAGCCTGACGGCGCTGCCGAATAGCCGCCGGCGGGGCAGCAGCCACCGGTAGACGATATTATAGGGAAAGCCGATGCCTCTGGCGCGGGTGATGTCCGCCCGGGCGGCGACGATAACCGGCGGAATCCGGACGCGGGCGGGGCAGTTTGCCGTACATGCCATGCAGAGGGTGCACTTGTCAAGGCGTTCCGCCAGCTCCCTGCTGAGTTCCAGTTCACCGCTGGCAACTGCCCGGATGAGCATGTTCTTCCCCCGGGCAACCGATGACTCTACCCGCTCCTCCTGGTAGACCGGGCACCAGAAGGTGCAGAAGCCGCACTTCATGCACTGCTCAAGGTCTTTTTCAAACCTCTCTATTTCATCAGTTCTGTTCTTCATAAGGCTATTCCGGGGATTATCCGTTAACCCTATCCCCTTAATCCCCCTAACAAAGGGAAAGGGAAGGTTTTTCTTAAGAGGGACTTCTCCCCCTCTTTAACACCTCGTCCTTTTGACGCTATCCCCTCAGACTCAAATTCTATTGTTTTCCATTCTTCACAACGGCGATGCGTAGCAGCGGTTCACATTTGTTGTGTGTCCCGAGTGGCACTTTGCCGGGCAAGTGATGGGCGATTCTCCACTGCTCATGCTCTGGGTCGCCAGAGTAGGCAACGTGTTTTACTAACTCGCCCCACTTTTTCACTTTCGGGCACACTGGGCAAGTGAATGGCTTCGATAGGTTCTTCTTTTCTATTAATGCTCTCCTTGTGCTACTCACCCGGGAAGCGCCTATCTATGCCCCGGTTAAGGGGAGTGAGATTAATCTCAGAGGGGGCGCCAGCCCCCTCTATCTTTATTCCCCCTTCCCCTCAGGGGAAGGGGGTCAGGGGGATGGGGCAGGGAGCACAGAGAGGCTGCCCTTATTAAGTTTTCTACTCCTCCCAGATTTTGCCCGGATTCAGAATACTGTTGGGGTCCAGAATCCCCTTTATCTTCTTCATCAGTTCTATTGCCTTCGGGTCCATCGCCTCTTTGAGAAAGCGCTGCTTCTCCAGCCCGATGCCATGCTCCCCGGAGAGGACACCGCCCAGCGCCATTGCCGCCCGGAATATATCCGCCAGGGCTTCCTGCGCCCGGGCGAACTCCTCCCTGTTCCTCCTGTCGGTGAGGATGGTGGGGTGCAGGTTGCCGTCGCCGGCGTGCCCCAGCAGCTGGATAAAGAAGCCGGTGCGCCGGGATATCTCGTCCAGCTTCTTTACGAACTCAGCCAGCCTGTCCCGGGGTACGGTGACATCCTCGGCGATAACGGTATGAGCGGCACTGAAGACGGCGGCGAAACCAGCGCTTCTCATTCGCCAGTACTTAGCCTGCTCGGCATCGTCCTTGGCTACCCTGATGTCTTTAGCCCCGCTCCTCTTCAGGATGTCAAGAATAAGCTCGGACTCGGCGGCGACGGCTGCTGGCGAGCCATCCGTCTGAATTAGCAGCAGGGCGCTCGCTTCTACCGGCAGCCCCATCGGCGTCATCTCCTCAATCCGCCGCAGGGCAAAGTTGTCCAGGAACTCAACCTTGGCGGGCAGTATCCCGCTGGCGAGGATATCGGATACCGCCTGCCCTCCTGTTACCATGTCATCAAAGACAGCCATCATCGTCTTTGAGGCGGGCGGCAGGGGCAGCAGCCTCAGGGTTATGCCGGTAATTACTCCCAGCGTCCCCTCCGAGCCGGTAAACAGCATCGCCAGCTCGTAGCCGGTGCGGTTCTTCACCGTTACGCCACCCAGCTTCATAACATAGCCGTCGGCTAAGACCACCTCCAGTCCCAGGACATACTGCTTGGTTACCCCGTACTTCACGCAGTAGGGGCCCCCGGCGTTCTCGGCGACGGTGCCGCCGATAGTACATCCCAGGAAGCTCTGGGGGTCAGGGGGATAGAACAGGCCCTGTTTTGCCAGAGCCACATTGAAGTCCTGGAGGACGACCCCGGGCTCGACCGTCGCCACCAGGTTGCCCTTGCTTATTTCCAGGATTTTATTCATCCTGGTGGTGCACAGCACGATGCCGCCCTTTATCGGGACGGAGCCGCCGCTCAGGTTAGTGCCGGCGCCCCGCGGGGTGACCGGGATGCGGTTGTCGTTAGCCAGTCTCAAAATCTGCGAGACCTGCCCGGTAGCCGTCGGCAGCACTACGGCATCGGGGAGGTGTTCCCAGGTGGTTGTGGCGTCGTAGGAGTAGGTGACCAGGTCTTCCCTGGTGGTGAGCACTGCCTCTTTGCCCGCAATCTCCTGCAATCTGGATAGTATCTCTGGTGTCAACATACAGCTAACCACCTCCGGTCCGGGCTTCCAGGCTCTCCCTGGCAATCAATGCCGCACCGATAGCTGCTACCAGTTGCGGCTCGTGGGGGACAAGTGCCGTGACCCCCAGCCTCTCCTCAATACTCCTGACCAGCCCGATATTCTTTGCCCCGCCTCCCGCCAGCGCAAGGTCCGGCTGAAAGCCCAGCCGCTCCACCAGGCTCTGGACTTTAGCCGCCAGTGAGCGGTGGATGCCGGCGGCGATGTCTTCTTTTGAGGCGCCTTCGGCAATGCGGGAGACCGCCTCCGATTCGTTAAATACGGCACAGCCGGTGGTGAAATCAACCCTCTTTCGGGATTTCAGCGATAGCTCGCCCACCTCCGCTATGTCTACCTGAAGCACACGGGCAATTACCTGCAGCAACCTGCCGCTGCCGGCGGCACACTTCTCGCTCAGGACAAAAGCCACCGTCCGCCCTTCGTTATCAACCCGGAAAGCCCGGCTGAACTGCCCACCGATGTCCACCGCCGTCCTTGCCGAGGGGAAAAGATATGCGATTCCCCTCCCCTGGCAGGAGAGGTCATTGACCTGTTGGCTCGCCGCCGGCACGCTGGCTGAACCGTAGCCGGTGGCAACCACGTAGCCGATGTCTTTAGCCGTAAGGCCAGCCCGGTCTAGAGCTTGGCTTGTTACCTCATCGGCGGCGGCGGCAAGCCTTCCCCGGGAGGGGATAATTGCCCAGGAAATGATATCGGCACCGGAGAGGATGACCGCTTTGGACGAGATAGAGCCGATGTCAACCCCCATGACGGCTGTGCTATTCTCGTTGGGGTGCATTTTGCTGTCTCCGTGGACTTCTAGGCAAAGAAGGTAACTTCTTTTAGCTGGTGGCGGCTCCTCGCCAGCGGTATGCCTTTTTCGGCGGCGTCCCGCACCGCCTCCCTGCCCAGCAGGGCGGCGCCGATGGCGCCGGTAAGCAGCGGCTCGGGCGGCACTATCACCTTATAGCCCAGCTTAGTCTCCAGCGCTCTGACCAGCCCGATGTTCTTGGCTCCACCGCCGGTGACGGCAACATCCGGCTCTATCTTGAGCCGGCTCACCATGCCGCACACCCTGGTGGCAATTGCCCGGTGGACGCCGGCAACCAGGTCGGCTACGGGCACACCCTCCGCCAGCCTTGTGATTACCTCCTGCTCGGCAAATACCGTGCAGGTGCTGCTGATGGCGACCTCGTGCCCGGAGGTTAGTGATAGCTCTCCCATTTCCTCAAGCTTAACGCCAAGCCCCTCGGCGATGACTTCCAGGAATCTACCTGTTCCGGCGGCGCACTTGTCATTCATGACGAAGTCTATCACCCTGCCGTCCCTGAGCTTGATGCCCTTGCTGTCCTGACCGCCGATGTCAATTACCGTCCTCGCCGTCGGCAGCAGACTGGCTACCCCGCGGGCATGGCAGGAGATTTCAGTGATTTGCTTATCGGCAAAGGGGACATTAATCCGCCCGTAGCCGGTAGCCACCACGTAGCTTATCTGGCTGAAGCGCAAGCCAGCCTTGGCGAGGGCTTCCTCCATCACCCGGTTAGCCAGCTTGCGGTGCTCCGGGCCTGTAGCGCCGATGTGTGAGGCAACCACCTCGTCGGCTACTATCGCTACCTTGGTCATGGTTGAGCCGATGTCAATGCCGGCAAAGTAATCAGTCATTGGGATTAACCACATCCTCTTTATCCCCTTCCCCTTAAGAAGGGAAAGAGGAAGATATTTTTTAGAAGAGGGCTGTGCCCTCTCTAACACCCCGTCAGCTTAGCCCCTTTTCTTCGCCGCCGCAAGCGTATCAATAAAGGCGTCTATCCTAGCTCTGGTATCCGCCTCATTGTAGGAGCTGATGTCAATGATATCGCTCTCCAGTACCAGCGAGGGGATATCCCGGTATATCTTCTTGAGCTGGTTGAGCTGCCAGATGAGGCCGGGGTGCCAGCTCCGGCAGGAGAACGCCTCGTGTATCACTACCCCGTCCAGGGAGTAGTCCTCGATGAATTGGATATATCGCTCTACCTCCGGGCTGGAGCCGGGGTGCTTTCGGGCTTTGTCATGCCAGTAGGTCCAGTATCTCGTCCATCTCCAGGCGAGGTGCTCAATGGGGTCGCTCGTCCGGGGCAAATCAAGGCGTCCTACCGGCTCAATCAGCCGGTAGGTGACCTCGGCAGGGAATACTGCCCCCTTGCTCTCAAAGTAGTTGAAGTCGGACAGGGCAAACCATGAAGGCAGCCCGCCGCCCCAGAGCAGACGGTACTTCTCGTCGGGGATGATGCCCTGCTTGTTGGCTATCTTCTGCTGTAGTTCATCACGCAGAGAGGTGAAGAAGTCAAGGGCTTCCTGAGTTCCCATCATGAACGTCAGCGGCACCATGGTGTTCATGGCGTCGCCGGTGCCCATCGGGCAGGGGATAGCCCGCCGCAGTTCGTAGGCTTCTACAACCATATCCCACGTCCGGTCGCCCAGCTCCACCAGCTGGCTCAGCCGGTCGTAGTCCATCCTCTTGCCCATCTGCTTCTCCAGGAATTCTACCAGCCCCCGGAGCTGGGCGATAATATACTTCACGTAGTAGCCCTCTACCTCCCGGTAGTCATAGTCGTCTTCAAAGGGTATCCAGGGGAGCTCAACGTCATGCACCGGAACATCGGGCATATAGTGCTGGGCTGCCTGGTACCACTTGCTGCGCGGGTCGCATATCATCTGCCCGCTGCCCAGCATCATGTCCGGTTTTGCCTGCCCGCCCCACGGGGCGTCGGGGGGCATCTCCCCCAGCTCCTCCCGCCATGCGTCAAAGCCTATACCGCACAGGGCGTAGGTGCACAGGGAGCGGGACAGGTTCTCCGCCTCCGCCTTTTCCAGGAACCGCTGGGCGTCACGCTTGGCGCCGCAGATGCCAGCATAGTTCTCCGTCCACATCGGCACGATATCCATAGCGTGGATGATTTCATCATAGCAGCAGTATATAAAGGTATAGGCGGTCTTCTTGCCCTCTTCCCTGGCCTGCAGGGCATTAGCAATCATCCCCCGGCTCATCCTGGGTATCCTGGCGGCGGCTTCGGTAGCCGTAACCCTCGGTTTTCTCTCTTGAGTCATGATAGCTCCTTAATATTTATCTAGAGCATTTCCAGAAATGCCTGAATCCGGTTTCTCAGGCGGGCGATAGTTGACATTGAGTACTCGTCCTCCAGGTAGAGGACAGGGACACCCTGCTCCTGTATGTAGCTCTTAATAGCAGGCACCTCAAAACCGAACGGGTCGCAGTACTTGTAGAGATAGATGATGACGCCGTCAACCCTGAAGTCCTTAATCTGCCGCCCGATATGCCCGAACCTCTCCTCCAGGTATTCCGGGTAGCTCCCCTTCCGTTCCCGGAATGTCCTGCCGCAGTATATCTTCCTGAGGTAGCGCTCGGCGATACCGTCCATCGGGTCACCGGTGACACTGGCGTCAAACAGGTACTCCCTGGTGCCGGGGCAGATATCATCGGCGACAACCCAGGCGCCAATATCCTCAATCAGCTCAAAGAGGGCGGCATCATCAATCTCGGCGCCGACCACCATTATCCGTGCCGGTTTCCCGGGAAGGCTGGCTCTCTTTTTGACCTCGCTGATTACACCGTCCAGCAGGCTGATTGACTCCGCAACCGGCAGGCTCATGCCGGCGACCAGCGTTTTAATCAACTCCGCCCCCGAGATAAGGGGCGGGCTGGCTCTCCTGAGTTCCATCAGTTGCCGCACCCTTGCCCGGTTGTCGTTATATAGCTTAACCGCCTGCGCCAGGCTGTCATCAGAGATTTTCCCGCCAGCCCTCTCCAGGCTCTTCCTGAAGGTGCCAAGCTCCGCCCTGAAGAACTCCAGGGACGAATCATCGGTAGATCGGAAGAGCACACGTCTGAACTCCAGTCACGAGATTCCATCT
>CAYUBP010000047.1:0-8424 GCA_964443115.1 uncultured Dehalococcoidales bacterium
CCCATGTCGGCAATATAAGGACGGCGATGTTTAACTGGCTGTTCGCCCGGCACACAGGGGGCAGCTTTATTGTCCGCATTGAGGATACAGATGTCGCCCGGAGGGTGGAGGGGGCGATGGAGGCCATCCTGGACAGCCTGCGCTGGCTGGGTCTGGACTGGGACGAGGGTCCCGAGGTCGGCGGCAAATACGGGCCGTATATCCAGTCACAGCGGCTGGACTTCTACCGGGAAGCGGCGGAGCGCCTTGTGGCTCAGGGCAATGCCTATTACTGCTACTGCTCGCCGGAGCGCCTGGACGAGATGCGCAAAGAGCAGGTCAGGTGCAAGGCGTTGCCGGGCTACGACCGCCGCTGCCGCGACCTGAGCCCCGGGGAGAGGGCTCAGCACGAGACGGACGGCACCGTCCCCGTAGTCCGTTTTAAGACACCGCTCAACGGGCAGACCGGCTTCAGCGACGTGATTCGGGGAGAGGTCGTTTTTGAAAACAGCACCATTGACGATTTTGTACTGCTGAAGTCCGATGGCTACCCCACCTACCACCTGGCAAACGTGGTTGATGACCACCTGATGGCAATCAGCCATGTGCTGCGGGCTGAGGAGTGGCTGTCCAGCACCCCCCGTCACCTGCTGCTGTACCGGGCGCTGGGATTTGAGCCGCCGCAGTTTGTCCACCTGCCGATGATACTCGGCACCGACCGGAGCAAGCTGAGCAAGCGGCACGGAGCGGTATCCGTAACCGAGTACCGGGAGCAGGGCTACCTGGCGGAGACGATGGTGAACTTTCTCGCCCTGCTTGGATGGTCTCTGGATGACAAGACTGAACTGATGTCCCGCGATGAGCTGGTGCGGAACTTCTCCCTGGAGCGGGTCAGCCGTACGGCGGCCGTATTCAACCGCGAGAAGCTGGACTGGATGAACGGAGTCTATATCCGCCACCTGAGCCCGGAAGTCTTTTTACGGGAGTCCCTGCCTTTTCTGGAGAAGGGCTTGCCTCCCGGGGTCAAACGGCAGCTGGATACCGGCTATGTCATGAAGGTCATGCCCCTCGTCCAGGAGCGGGCGCGGACTCTGGCTGAGGTCACCGGACTGGTGGACTTCTTCTTTGCTGATACGCTGGAGTATGACAGCAGCCTGCTCATTGCCAAGGGCATGAGCCGCGAGGCAGCCGTCCGGGCGCTGGAGATGAGCCGGGAGCGGCTGGCAGAGCTGGACAGGTTTGACGAGGAGTCGCTGGAGACAGTCCTCAGGCCGCTGGCTGCCGAGCTGGGTCTCAAGACGGGTCAGCTCTTCGGCGCTCTCCGCGTAGCCATCACGGGACGGACGGCGGCGCCCCCCCTGTTCCAGACCATGGCAGTGCTGGGTAAAGAACGCTGCCTGGGGCGGATTGCGGCGGCGCTGGACAGGCTGCGCTAACCAATATTCAAGCCGCGGCAAACGAAGCGGCGGCAGCCCCCTGGAAGCAGTAGCCGACCCCGGGTTCGGTGATGATGTACCTGGGATGAGCGGGGTCCGGCTCTATCTTCTGCCGCAGGTGCCAGATATAGACCCGCACGTAGTCCACATCGTTAGCATACTCCCAGCCCCAGACTTTTTCCAGCAGCTGCCGGTGGGTGAGCACACGCCCGGCACCGGCTACCAGCAGCGCCAGCAGGCGGAACTCGGTGGGGGTAAGCCTTACCGGTTCCCCACCCACAGCGACCTTCCGCCCGGCAGTATCCACGGTGAGGAAGCCGTCACTGAAGCTCTTACCGGTCTCCGGCGATACTGCCGACCCGGCGCGCCGCAGCATTGCCCTAACCCTGGCTACCAGCTCATTCTTCCCTACCGGCTTAACCAGGTAGTCATCCGCCCCGCAGTCAAGCCCGCGTACTATGTCCTGCTCGGACCTCCGCCTGCCGCTGAGCATGGCGATGGGGACATCGGACATCTCGCGGATGCGGTTACAGGTCTGCCACCCGTCCATCCGCGGCATGACCACATCCAGGAGAACTAGATCCGGCCTGTGGTCAAAGAACAGCCTCAGGGCTTCCCTGCCGTCACCGGCGGTCAGCACCTCGTGTCCCTTGCCGGTCAGAACCTCGCTCACCAGCCTGGTGAAGACAGGCTCATCGTCGGCGATGAGTATTTTCCTTCTGTACATTGTGTTTTCTCCTCTTCGGGCTCAGGTATCGCCCCTGACAGCTTATACATTAGCATTTCTCCCATCAATAACTCATAAAATCCGGATAAGGGATGCATCAGGGGGAAATCACAAAAACATAAGTGCCCGGCAGGCTAAATGACCCTTGCCTTGCAAACACAATGGAGTGAGGAGAAAAGAGCCTAGCTCCGCATCGTCCTTCGGAACAGGATGATCCCGATGGCGAATACGGCTACCGCCCAGCCAATCAGGAACAGGAAGTCCTGGTTTATCGCTTCCATCCCCACCCCGCGGATGAGGACGCTCCGGGAGGCGCTAATCGCATGGGCGTAGGGGAAAGCAAAGGCGGCAGTCCGGAGATATGAAGGCAGCATTTCTATAGAAAACCAGCAGCCGGAGAGCATCGCCAGCGGCATGGCGAACAGCCAGCACAGGGGCTCAGCCTGATTTTCCGACCTGGAGAGCGCCGCCACCACCATGCCGATGCCGATGCTGCACAGCCCGGTGAGGAAAAAGATAAGAAACGCCAGCCACAGGCTGCCGACTATATCCATCCCAAAAAGATAAGCAACGAGCAGGAAAACAACTATCTGGGCAGCGGCTACGGCAACAAGGCACAGTGAGTAGCCGGAGATAAAGTCAACGGGATGGGTGGGGGTGGTCAGCAGACGGGACAGGAACCCCTTCTCCTTGTCACGGACCATTATCCGTGCCGAGGTCGGTATCATTATCAGCAGACCGAAGATGATTATGCCGGGGGCTATGAAATCAATGTATGTAATATCGGTCTCTACATGAATGGGGTCGGCGCTAATCGCCACCGGTATCTCAATGCGGGCGAAGGCGCGGGCGGCGCTATTTATCATGGCGAGAATCTGCTGCGCCAGCGTAATATCGCTCTCATCGTAGGTCACCCGCAGGATGATGTCAGTTTCCTCGTCCTGCCAGTTCCGGGATACCTGCTCGCCAAAGCCCGGCGGGATGACAATATAAGCATTGAGGTCGCCCAGCTTAAGCTCCTCCAGGGCGGCACTGGCGTCATCATAATCGGAAAGCTCAAACCCCGGCACCTGGGACAGCGCCTCGCTAACAAAGGCGGCTGACACCGGGCTATCATCTTCATCTATGATGCCGATGGCGTAACTGGCTGTGTTATCGCCGGTGAACATAGCCCCGAAAAGCAGCATGAACACCAGCGGGAAGCCCAGCAGAAACGCCAGCGCCAGAGGGTCACGGTAGGTCTCCCTGAGGTTCCGGGCGGCCAGCTCCAGTATTCTCATTCCCGCAGTTCCTTACCCGTTATATGAAGGAAAACCTCGTCCAGGGTCGGCTCCTTGATATAGGCGGAGCGGACGATAGCCCCCAGCGAGTGCAGATGGTCTACCACTTCCTTAAAATCAAGCTGCTTATCGGTAATAAGCATGGTGCCGTCATTGACAGTCACCTCGGCATATCTCTCGCGCATCCCGCTGGCAACTCTCTGTGTGAGATTCCAGGCATAAACAACCATCGTATGCTTTTCCAGTATGCTTGTCTTAAGCTCCCGGCTGGTGCCCAGGGCAACAATCTTGCCATCGTCCATGATGCCAATCCTGTCGCTTAGAGAGTCTGCCTCGTCCATGTAGTGGGTGGTGAGCAGGATAGTCTTCTGCCCCTTTAAATGCCTGACGTACTCCCATATTGCCCGCCGGGCCTGCGGGTCAAGCCCCAGGCTGGGCTCATCAAGGAACAGTACCCTGGGGTTGCTCACCAGCGCCATGATTATGTTAAGCCGCCGCTTCATACCGCCCGAGAATTTACGCACCTGGTCTCCCGCCCGCTCGGCAAGCCCCATTATCTCCAGCAGCTCCTGCGACCGGAGCTTCAGCTCAGTGTCGTTTACTCCGTGGAGCCTGCCCATCAGGCTGAGGTGTTCCCGGGCGCTGAGGTGGTCGGAGATGGTATTCTCCTGGGGAGAGACCCCGATGAGTTCTTTGACCTTATACGGCTGCTTGTTAATATCATAGCCCATGATGGTGGCGGTGCCGCCGCTCGGCTTGAGCAGGCAGCACAGCATATTGATGGTGGTGGTCTTGCCCGCCCCGTTAGGACCAAGGAGGGCGAACAGTTCCCCTTCCCTGATACCCAGCTCAATACCGTCCACCGCCACCAGCCCGCCGAATATCCGGGTAAGCCGGTGCGCCTGGATGGCAAAGTTTTCCGTTACCGGTTTTGCCCCGCTGGAACTCATGCTATCTCCCGTGCTGCCGCAACCTGTGCTAGTGTAAACCACGACACGCTGGTTGTCAACGATAATTTACTGCGGCATTTTTAATAATCACCCGAACGGGGGATTACAGTCTGCGCAATACTGCGCTACATTCAATATAAGGGGGTTTATCAGGACAACTGACAGGGAGGTAGCTGAGATGCCAAAGGAGAGTATTCCGATAATTAACGAGGCGGAGGAGGTTAGCCTCTCCTACGGGGACTACAACGAGAGGCTGAGCCACCTGCTTGACGAGGAGGGCGAACGCATCAGAAGGGAAGCTGAGCAGGAATCAGCCTACATCATCGCCCGGGCCCGGGAGGAATACAAGAAAAGGATAAATCTCTTCCTTGAAGGGGAGGGGGACAGAATCAGGAGGCAGGCTGAGCAAGACTCTGCCAGGATTATCGCCGCCACCCAGGGGGAAAGAGAGAGTATTATCGCAAAAGCGGTCGCCGAAGCCCAGGTTCAAGCGAAGCAGCTCCTGACCGAGGCTCAGCTTCAAGCGGAGGAGATTACCGGCGAGGTAAGGAGAAAAGCCACGCAGGAAGTCTCAGAGTTCATCAAGGAGTCCAAGGAAAAAGCCGAAGAGATAGCCAGAGAGTTCAGGAATGAGTCCCGGAGACAGGCTGAGCACGAGGCAACTGCTATTATCGCCCAGGCAAAGGAAAACGCCGCCCGGATAACCAGAGACGCCGTCGCGGAGGCTAAGAAACAAGCCGAGGAGAGCCGGCGGCGGGAGACAGAGCGCGTTACCCAGCAGGCTAAACGGGAGGCGGATGAGGTAATTACCAGAGCCAGAAAGGCAGCCGAGGATGAAGCCAATGCCCTGAGAGCCAGAGCCAGGAAAGAGGCTGAGGAGAGCGCGGACAGGGCTGTCAGCGAAGCCAGGCAGAAAGCAGAGCAGATAATCAGTGCCGCCATTGAGACAGGGAAAAAGAGGGGAGAAGAGGAGCTGAGCCGGGTCTTGATTGAGGCAAACCGCAAGTCAAGGTGGGAAGCAGCGGCGATTATCGCCGAAGCCAAGCAGAAAGCAGAGCAGATAATCAGTGAAGCGAAGGGCAAGAAAAAGGGGTAGCCCCCGTACAATAATGCACAACAAACACGGCTTTGCCCTGAAATTGCTGTGAGGCAAAGCAAGTAAACACCTGAAGGGGGAGGATGTGCTGACGCAGTCCTCCCCCTTCTCTTTATCCAGGCATTACTTACGCAAACGGGGCATATCCCCGGTTACTGACAGGGGCTGTGGGCGGTATGATATAATCACCAGAGGCAGCCACCATTAGACCCGAACTAGAGAGCGGAGTGCAGCATGGAAGTCCTGGTAGCAATACTGGCTGGCTTTATCGTGATAATGGCGGTGGCAATGGTACTGGTCATCCGGCGGACAAGCGCCCCGGTTGACCTGAAACAGGCATCGGAGCACCTGCTGACCCTGGCTGAGCAGCGGTTCCGGCTGGCGGCACAGGCTGGAGCCAGCGACCTGGACACCAAAAAGCAGCTGATTGACCAGCAGGTGCAGGCGGTCAAGACCGAGTTGGAGAAGGTCACCACCCTGGTCCACGGGATTGAGAAGGAGCGGGAAGCCAGGTTCACCGAACTGGCTACCCAGATAAAGGCTCTGGGGGAGCAGACCGTTGGCTTAGCCGCTGCCACAAGCACCCTGCGCGAGGCTCTGGCCAGCACCCATGTCCGCGGCCAGTGGGGGGAGCGGATGGCGGATGACATATTACGATTCGCCAACTTCATTGAGGGCGTGAACTACGTCAAACAAGCCACCGTCGAGGGTGGGGCTTCCCGGCCAGACTTTGTATTTAAGCTACCCGGCGGGCTGCGCCTGAATATGGACGTAAAGTTTCCCCTGGACAACTACCTCAAGGCACTTGAGGCTCCCGGCGATTCCGAGCGGGAAGGCTATGAGCGGGCCTTTCTCCGGGATGTACGCGCCCGGGTCAAAGAAATTACCTGCCGCGAGTATATTGACCCCGGGGGCGGCACCGTGGACTGTGTGCTCCTGTTTATCCCCAATGATAGCATCTACGCCCACGTTCACCGGACTGACCCGTCACTGATGGACTACGCCCTGCAGAACCGCGTTGTCTGCTGCTCGCCGCTGACGCTATTTGCCGTGCTGGCAGTCATCCGGCAGGCAGTGGACAGCTTTAACCTGCACAAGGCATCCAGTGAAATCCTCTCCCAGCTGGGCAGGTTCAAGGTGGAGTGGGCTAAGTTTGCCGAGGGGCTCAAGACCCTGGGCGAGCGGCTGGCTTCCACCCAGCGGGCTTACGAGCAGGTCTCCGGGCCCAGAAAGCGCCAGCTGGAGCGCCCGCTGGACCGGCTGGAAGCCCTGCGCCAGCAGCGGGGCTTAGAGGTCGCCCCGGCTGACGAGGCGGCTCCCCTTGCCGGGGCACAGGAGGATAGCGAAGCCGATGGAGACTGAAGAAGGCTCCGCCGCAACCGAAAAGAGAGTGCTGAGCCCGCTATACTGGGGGCTCCTGTTTTTCATTCTGGCCCAAACGCTCACTTTTTTAGCCGTTTCCCGCCTCAACCCCTTCCTGGAGGGCAACGACATCTATATCCCGCCCCAGACATCCCCGGAGGTAATAACCTGGTGGCCCACCGCCGACGAGCCACCGTGGACGGCGCTGGGGCCAATCCTCATCTACTTCTTCGCCGTCATAGTCATACTGGGCGTTACCCTGTTCCTGGTACCGGTTTCAACACTGAAGCTGTTCTTAAGAGCGCTGTACGCCCTTATTTTCACCTGGGGGCTGTTTATCGTCCTCGTCCTCTGGGCACCCTTTCCAGCGGCGATAGCCGTCTCCGCCGCCGCCGGTCTGGTCTGGCTGCTCACTCCCAGGGTATGGCTGCATGATTTGGTAATGGTTGTTACCATGGTCAGCCTGGGTACAGTCTTCGGGCGCATTATCCCCGCCTGGACAGCCATGATTCTGCTGTCAGTACTGGCAATATATGACCTCCTGGCAGTCCGTTTTGGCTACATGATGTGGATGGCAAACAGGCTATCCGGCACAGCCTCACTGCCTGCCTTTGTCATTCCCCGGACAGCTCCCGACTGGAACTCCAACCTCAGAAGCATGCTCGCCGAAGAGAAGCCAGCCGGCAGGGACTATTCCATACTGGGGGGAGGGGATATCGGCTTTGCTCTCCTGCTCACCTCCTCCGTCTATTTCGGCTATGGCTTTACTTCTGCCATCCTGGTATCGGCGTTCTCGGCTGCCGGTCTTGCCGGCGCTTACCTGATTCAGTCCACGTTCCTGAGAGGAAAACCGGTGCCCGCCCTGCCCCCCATAGCCGCCATGGCTCTAATCGGTCTCCTGATTGTGCATTAGGCTCGCCACGCCCTCCGGCGGTCCGTATAGAGTGCCTAGGTATTGACATTCAAGGCCAGGCATGGTTTAATTAAAGTTGAGGAGCCACGTGATACCAACCGAAATCTTAGCTCCGGGAGGTATGCAGTGAGGCTTCATGCGATATTCGGAGTCTGGCAGGTGGACAGGTGATGCCCTGCGAAGTAGCAGGGCAGCGGACCCTCCGAGCCGGCTCGTAAGAGGTGGAACTGAGGTCAGTCTCGTAAAAGAGAGACCTTATGTGGTGGTGAACACCACGAGAGGGCCGGGCGAGAGGTAGGATACTCAGTAGAGGGCGCTTCAAGAAAGTGCCCTCTACTTTTTTACCGGGGCAGGTACGAGCTATAATGGGTAAGACTTTGGTGGAGGAGGTCCCCCAAAATGAAAAACCTTGCAGCACTGCTGATTACTACCATCCTCGCCCTGGCGCCGGTATCCGGTTGCGCCGCACCTGAACCCCAGACCGGAGAAAACACCGTCAACGTGCTCAACCCGGTGGGCATTCAGCAGATAAAGGAAATGCACCCCCTGGCACCACGGCTTGACAGCCTTGACGGTAAGACCATCTGGCTCAGCCAGGCAGAGACCGACCCCGTTATCATGCCTGCCCTCTGGGAGCGGCTGCGCCAGGACTACCCGCAGACTAACTGGCAACAGAAACTG
>CAYUBP010000048.1:0-4213 GCA_964443115.1 uncultured Dehalococcoidales bacterium
AAATATACCTCGCCCCGGCAAGGGCTTGCCCGATTTCCCCGAAGTCAACCTGATAGAAAAAGAGAAAGAGCAAGACCAGGCTGATGGCACAGCCGACCCAGAACCGCCAGCTCTTAAGCACTGCCAGACACCTTCACACGGTCATAATATCTTACCAGCCCAGTACCCACCTCACGCCCGCCCAGTACCAGGAGTCCTGAGATACCGGCATGCCGGAGATTAGCGGGTAACACAGGAGGAACACCCCTGTTGCCAGGGCAAGGTAAGCAACGACGCCCCACCGCCAGCGGGGCTGCATTTTCTCCAGCCAGAAGGTCACCGCCAGCGCCATGAAAAGCACACAGGGATAGAAGTGGTAGATAAACAGGACGCGGGGGATGGGAATGAACAGCAGCCACTGGGCGAAGAAGGGAATAGCGATGAAAAGGGCAGTCTTATCCTTCCGCCGCAGGGCTAGCCAGCCGGTAAGCAGCACGGCGGCTATACCCCCCCACCAGAGGGCGGGGTTACCCAGCAGCATAATATTAGAGGAGAAGCCCTCAACCTGACCGGTATAGAGCCAGAGCGGGCGCACCATGATGGGCCAGCTCCACCAGGGCGCGGAGTAGGGATGGCTGGCTTCCAGGCCGGAATGATAGCCGAACATGGAAAGCTGGAGACGGACAAATTCGGCGATGCCGTGACCGTTGAAGAAATAGGGGATATAGCACAGGATATAGACGGCTACCGCCGCCCCCAGCCCGCCGACCAGGTAGATGGTCTCCGCCCGGCTAATCCCCGACCGCCACCTGAGACCGAAAAACAGGATAAGCACGGCAATGAACCCGTAGATGGCAACCCACTTTACCGAGAACGCCAGCCCAAAGCACAGGACAGCCAGAAACATGTCCCGGGGCGAAGACTCCTGGTAGTAACGGCAGAAGAAATAGAACATGAGGAGCAGGAACAGCACCAGGAAGGTCTCGCCGGTAGCCATCCGCGCCATGGAAAAGTGCATGAAATCAACGGCTACAAGGAAGGCGCAAATCAGCCCTCCCCGCTCGCTGCCGGACACGCGGCGGGCCAGAAGATAGACCAGGGGAATCATCAGGGCGGCAAGAATAACCCCGATTATGCGCCAGCCGAACGGATTATTGCCGAATAGAAGTATCCCCAGCGATATGAAGAACTTGCCCAGGGGCGGGTGGCTCCACTCAAAGGAGTCCCTGCCGTTGAGATAATCAACTGCTCCCTGCACAAAATATATCTCGTCAAAGTATGTCTCATCCTCACTTGTCGGCGGAGCCAGCAGGAGGGACTGCTCATCAATGAGCTCTGCCGCCGCCTCGCTGCCCGCCGCATCCAGTATCCTCCTGACCTCCAGCTTCTCGCTGCCGGAGAAGACGACGACTTCGCCCACTTCTCCATAGGTCTGACTGAAAACCAGACGGATGTATTGCGTCTCAGAGCCCACGACAAGCTTTCGCCACTGCTGGTAGGTGCCCGGCTCATCCAGCTTGGCACGGGAAGTCCAGCTCTCAGGGAAGCCGCTATAAGCCTCTACGCTGACCGGCTTGTCCTCCTGGATAAGCAGGTACACAGTGCCCACAGAAGCCGGCGCCCCCAGGTCAAGGCGGATGTCACTGTTCCCCGGAATCCAGTTTGAGCTTGGAAACTGGTGAGAGCCGACATTCCACACCGCCGCGATAAAGAAGGCAATAGTAATAGCCGCCAGGACTAACAGCGCAGCCCGGCGGCGAATACCGCCTTTTTCCGGCTCCAGATTGAGACTACCCAGTTCTTCCACTCTGCTATCTGCCTCAACGAATGAGTATAGCACAAATACGCCCGTCAGCCAACGGAAGGATAAGAGGCTCAGACAGACCGGGGACATAATAACAATGTGCCGTTTTATTGAGCGCTGCCCATCCCCCTGACCCCCTTACCTCAGGGAAGGAGGTTAAAGGATAGAGGGGGCTGGCGCCCCATCTGAAATGAATTTCACTCCCTGCCTTTTGGGTTTAGTAATGCCTGAAGGGCGAAGCCATCTTTTCTTTTTCTCTCCCCTTCCCCTGATAGGTGAAGGGGACTAAGGAGATGGAGTTACTTAACCCAGGTCAGGCTGGGGAAGTCGTCTGCCCCAGAGCCCACGGTCTTCCGCATCCGCAGGAAGACCTCCACGGAGAAGAGCAGCAGAATAAAATTGGCAGGAACAAGAACAAATATGCTCCAGTGGTTGCCGGGAATAGCCGCACCCGCATTCAGCACGGAGAGCACATAGACCAGGTTAAAGAGATAGGTGGCAGTCAGACCGCCGTAGAGCCAAGGCACAAAGCGGAGGGGAAAAACCAGGGCCAGCATCGCCAGCACGGGGAACAGGTACCTCTCATGCATTCTGGTCATCAGCATGAAAAAGCCAAATACGAGGAGAAAAGCAGCGAAGATAGCACTCCCCGAGCCATACCTCTTGCGGAAATGCCACATTACGATGACCGCAAAAACAATAAAAGCCACCAGCCCCCACATCTGGAGGGTAAGACCGCCCACAACTACGTCATCCGGCTGCCAGAACCCGACCAGCGCCCAGAAGTTATAGGCGTTGAGGCTGGTATAGGGGTACACGAAATAGCCGGCGTACCGCTCGCCGAGAAATACGAACGGGCTTTCCCAGCGGAAGGGAAGGATAACCAAAAATACCGTCGCCCAGAAGACGCCGGCGGAGAACAGCGCCCGCCGCCACCCCCCGTCTTTCAGCATGACCCACGCCACTACCGGCAGCAAAATCGCCGTCTGGGGCTTGGTGAGCACCCCCAGGGCAAAGAGACAGCCGCAGACCTCGTAGCGCCTGTCCAGAAGAGTAATGATGGTGGCGACCAGGAAGAAGGTATATACCGAGTCCATCTGCCCCCACACGGCAAGGTTGAATATGGTGGCGGGGTTAAAAGCATAGAGCGCCGTGACGCCCAGGGCGACCTTCGGCGAGTAGCTCCGGCGCAGGAAGAGGAAGATGAGGACGGCAGTCCCCAGGTCAAAGATATTCTGGGGAATCTTCAGCAGGAACTGGGACGGCTCCGAGCCCGTAACCATGGCAATCTTACCAAAGAGCCAGAAGATATAGGCATTGAATGGCGGGTAGTCCGACCAGTTGGGCGGGTCATAGAACCCTCCCAGCCCGTTCTCGGCGGCATAGTTGTACCAGGCGATAAAAGTCCCCTGGTCAGTCCTGTAGCCCGGTATGTGAAAAAGCGCCAGCCGTACACCCAGCGAAACGGCAAGTATTACCGCCAGCATGGCTAACGGGTGCGCCAGCCACCACGCGGCTATTCCGTTCAGCCTGTCCCGCAGCCGGAATTCTCCAGTCATAGCGAACTACTCTTCGTAGCCATGGGGATGACTCCTCTGCCACTCCCAGGCGGAGCCGATGATTGACCTCAGGTCAGAAGCTTCCGGCTGCCACCCCAGCTCCGAGTAAGCCCGCCCGTAGCTGGCAACCAGCCGTGCCGGGTCGCCCGCCCGCCGCGGCTTTAGCTGGACGGGAATATCAGCGCCCGTTATCTCACGGGCAACCCCTATTACCTCCATGACCGAGCAGCCGGAGCCGCTCCCCAGATTAAAGACCCTGCCGCCGAGCCCGTCCAGAGCTTTCAGCGCCAGGGTGTGAGCCCGGGCAATATCCAGCACATGGACATAGTCACGGATACAGGTGCCGTCCGGAGTATCGTAGTCCGTGCCGTAGACAGGAATTTGCCCTTCTTCGCCAAGAGCCACCTTTAATATTTTCGGGATGAGGTGCGTTTCGGGACGGTGGTCTTCACCGCACCGCCGGCTGGCGCCGGCGGCATTGAAATAACGCAAAGAGACATAGGACATCCCGTAGGCTTCCCGGAACCTGGCAAGGATTCTCTCAAACATCAGCTTTGAATCACCGTAGGGGTTCACCGGCCGTTCAGGATGACCTTCGTCAACGGGAAAAGACGCCGGCTCACCGTAGACGGCGGCGGTAGAGGAGAAGACAATCCTGTTGACGCCGTGTTCCAGCATGGCAGATAAAAGACTAAGACCGTTGACCACGTTGCTCCGGAAGTACTTCGCCGGGTCACGGACGGAGGCTTCCACCAGGGAGTCCGCCGCCAGGTGGACGACCGCATCAATCCGGTGCGCGCCGAAGAGACCGTCCAGGTCCTGCCGGATAGCAAGGTCACCCCGGATAAACACGGCTTCAGGAGCCAGCGCC
>CAYUBP010000048.1:4313-8385 GCA_964443115.1 uncultured Dehalococcoidales bacterium
AAGGGGGTGAGGTTAGATTAGCCCCATTTTCTGCTTGACCTCGGTGAGTGTCTCCCGAGCGATGACCTCAGCTCGCCGGGCGCCCTCAGCCAGAACGTCCTTTACATACTGAGGCTTAGCCGCCAGCTCAGCCCGCCGCTCACGGAAGGGAGCCAGGACGGAGTTTACCGTATCAGCAAGAAGTTTCTTGCAATCAACACATCCAATACCGGCGCTGCGGCACTTCTCAGCAATATCCTGCTGCCGGGACGGGTCAAGATAGCCCAGGAGCCGGTTCACGTTACATACCTCGGGGTGGCCGGCGTCGGTACGGTAGCGGCGGGCGGGGTCAGTAAAGGCGGTCATTATCCGCTGCGCCGTCTCCTCCAGCGACAGGGCAAGCTCAATATCGTTGCCCGCCTGCTTGCTCATCTTTCCCGCACCGTCCAGCCCGGGCACCAGCGGGAAATTTGTCAGCTTGGCTTCCGGTTCGGGGAAAGTATAGCCAAAAATATTATTGAAGCGGCGGACAATCTCCCGCGCCAGCTCCAGGTGGGGAAGCTGGTCTTCGCCCACGGGCACAGCCTCAGCCTTGTACAGCACGATATCGGCGGTCATCAGCACCGGGTAGCCCACCAGCCCGTAGTTTACGTTCTGGGGCTGGAGCTTGACCTTCTCCTTGAAGGTGGGCACGCGCAGCAGCCAGCCCACCGGCGTCACCATGCTGAGGAGGGTATGCAACTGCATCACCTCCGGCACGTGGGACTGGACAAAGAGGATGCTCTTTTCCGGGTCAAGACCGGCTGCCAGCCAGTCCAGCATCATGTCATGAATATTCTGCTGAAGCCTGCTGGTATCCTCCAGCGAGGTCAGGGCATGTATATCAACTATGCAATAGATACAGTCATATTTCTCCTGGAGCCTGACGTAGTTCTGTATGGCGCCCAGGTAGTTGCCCAGATGTTGCCTTCCGGTGGGTCTCGCCCCGGAAAAAACACGCTTCTTCAACTTTAGCCTCCTCGGCTAAGAAGTGTAGCATAAGATAGCTTGAGAGGACAAATCATGGCTAAAGTCCTCACCCCCTCTGACTCCCCCTCTCCTTTAACAAAGGAGAGGGGGAGAGAAAAGAAAGAGGGACACAAGCCCCTCTTAAACACCCGTGTTCCCCCAGAGTTCCTGCTCTCAACCTAATCTAAAGGTATCCTGAACTCCCAAGGCCCTTGCCAATCACCAAAACCCGTTATGGTAAAGATTAACTCCTTAGCGTCACTGGGAACCGGGTCAAGCCAAGCGCCATCACGTCCCCAGCGCAACTCCACGCCATTGCCTAAAAGGCGAACGCTAGCAGTTCCACCATCCTTGGTAACGCCGTCTACAGTGTATTGGGCGGAAACAGGAACCATCCAGTCGGGTGGCGTAGGCAAAGGGAAGTCAGGAGATTGTTGGGGCAGGCTGTAGCCGGGCGGGGTGGCGAAGGCATAGATTATAGTTCCCTTTACCGATAGCTCGACCCGCTCCAGGGTAATGGTAATGCCGTTTACCGTCTGAGGCTGGTTCATCTCAATTGTCTTTTCCATAGCTCCCTGTGGAAACTGAATCAATACCCTGGTTATCGTCGTTATACTCAACCCCATTGACCCCGTGGCAGTAGTAGCCCTCATGTTTTTAACGTCAACGAAATACCAACCGGGTGATACTTGCTTTCCATTATTATCTCGCTGGTCCCACGTGAGATTGTAGGGTATCTCCTCTCTTGGCCCAAGCGCTAGCTCTTGCTCACCAGCGGCGAACGAGCGGACTGCCACATATGGGCTGGACGTCAGAATTTCTATTTCCGGTGGAAACGTAGTAACTGTAATAGGCTCGGTATCCGTGTTGGAAAACAAGAACTCGATATTCACCTGTTCTCCAGGCAGGTAGGAATCCTGAGAAGGCATAGCGCTCAACTCCAGTTTTGGCGTCGCCGTCGGCGTGGGTGGCGCCGGCGTACGAGTCGCCGTAGGCGTTGGCGTTGGCGACTGCCCGCCTCCGCCAAACTGCCATATAACCGCCACCACGGCGATAAGAACGACCGCGGCCGTAACCGTAGCCGCCTGCCATGCCCTGCCAGTCAGTAGCCTGTGCAAGCCATCAAGCCAGCTACCATCTGTGTCCAATCTTGCCCGCACCCCTTTCCATGCCCGAACCTGAGGGGAGACTCCTTCAGCCATTAACTTGAGTACTCCACGCAAACTATCCCGTGCGGCTGATAACGCTTCTAGTTCAGCACGGCACTGCGGACAGCCGGGCAGGTGTACTTCAATAGACGTCTTCTCTTCCGGCGTGACCTCGCCGTCAAGATAGGCGGCTAAGAGTTCAAATATTTCTTTGCAGTCCATGTCCTCTTTCCTCATGCCTCTACCTCTCCCGGGTTCATCTGTTCTTTTAAGTACCGGAGTGACTGGTTGAGCCGGGACCTCACCGTGCCCAGCGGTATCTCCAGTGCCTCCGCAATCTCCTGGTAGGACAGGTCATTGAAATACCTAAGCACCATTACAGAGCGGTGTTTTGTATCCAGTGAATCCATTGCCTTAAGCAACCGGTCGTACTCCATCTTGTTTATTAGCACGTCTTCCGGGCGGAATTGCTGCTTGATTTCCGGCAGGTCAATCTCTTTTTCTTCAAGCGAGACGGCGGTTGGCGCCTTTCTTGCCTTCTCTTTTGCACACTGGTTGGCGGTGATACGGTACAGCCAGGTGGTGAGCTTGCCCTTGTTCGAGTTATATGTATGCCGGGACTTCCATACTGAGACGAACACTTCCTGCAAGACATCCTCCGCTACCTCTCTACTGCCGCTGTTGAGGTAAGCCGTCCTGAAGACCAGCTTCTCATACTGCCGGAACAGCGTTTCAAAGGCTTCCATGTCACCTGTTTGCCACTTCTCCATTTAGCACTCTATACACTATAGTCGGCCTAGGATAAAAAGGTTCATTTCATCCTAACGCTTCTGCCTGTCGAAAGTAAAAACTCTAAAGCCAAAAGTCCCCTTATCTTCTTTCTTCCCCTTGGCAAAGTGAAGAAAATAAAGGCGGCGGGGTTTGAGCGAAGCCCGCCGGATGCTCTATAATGGAACATCCGGGAGGTAGAGATGATTAAGAGCTTTAACGGCAAGACGCCGAAGATAGCGGCGTCCGCCTTCGTCAGCGAGGCTGCCTACGTTGTGGGCGCGGTTGAGATTGGCGAGAACTCCAGCGTCTGGCCCGGGGCAGTGCTCCGGGGGGACTTCGGCAGCATCAGGGTCGGCAAGAACACGGCGATAGAGGACAACTGCGTCATTCACTCCGGCTCGGCAACCACGCCGGGAAATTTTGAAGAGGCTACCATCGGGGACAACGTCCACATCGGTCACGGCGCCGTTATCAACTGCCGCAAGATTGGCAACAATGTGCTCATCGGCATGAACGCCACCATTCTCCACGATACCGAGATTGGCGAATACTCTATTATCGGCGCCGGCTGCCTGGTCGGCGAGGGGTTGAAAATCCCCGCAAGGTCTTTTGTCGTCGGCGTCCCCGGGAAAATAAAGAGCAGGGTCTCAGACAAGCAGCTATGGTGGGTGGAAAAAGCGCCGCTCCTTTACACCGGCATGGCTAAACTGTATAAAGAGCAGGGGCTCTAGCCTTGTCATACTGGAGGCACGAAGTGCCGGAGCACCCGGGGCGGAGGTTCCCCCAATCCCCACCAGATTTCTTCGCCACGATAAATCGGGGCTCCAGAATGACCGATGACGGCTACATCCTGTCCGGCGCCGTCATCCCCATGAAGTGGAGCGCCCGCGCCAGCGTGAGCTTGGCAGCCTCGACCAGCTTGAGGCGGGCGGCAGTGAGCGCCCTGTCCCGGGAAATCACCCGGCACTGCTTATAGAAGCTGTGGAACACGGTCGCCAGGTCAAGGGCGTAGTACGGCAGGTGGTGAGGCTCAAGGTTACGGCTGACGGTCTCCACCAGCTCCGGCAGGAGCAGCATCTGGCGAATCAGAATAAGCTCCGGCTCGGTAACCAGCAGCGAAACAGATCGGAAGAGCACACGTCTGAACTCCAGTCACCGCTCATTAT
>CAYUBP010000049.1:0-8235 GCA_964443115.1 uncultured Dehalococcoidales bacterium
AGATGGAATCTCGTGACTGGAGTTCAGACGTGTGCTCTTCCGATCTCTTTGCCCGGCTGGTATCCCACCCTGATGCGGGGGCAGAGCCTCTTTGCCGTTTCAACTGTCCCGTCAGTTGAATGCCCGTCAACAAGCATGACTTCATCTATCCAGCCCGGTATCCCGGGCAGGACGTAGGGCAGGTTCTCCGCCTCGTTGAGTGCGCAGATTAGCACCGTAACCTTACTCATTGCCTGGCAGCTATCTTTTCCTCCATCATCTTAAGGGCTTTCTGGGCGTCGTCCACGAACTGCCGTACCGTGTCGCGGGTGAACTTGTGGTCTGCCATCTTGCCCAGGAGCTGGGGCGGTATGGTAATAACATGTGCCCCGGCGAGGGCGGCGCCTAGTATATCGCCTACCGAGCGGATGCTGCCGGCGATTATCTTGCCCGGGTATTTCCAGCGTTCCAGCCAGTCCACGGCGCTCCTGATAGTCTCCGGGGCATTTCCGCCTTCATCGGCTATCCTGCCGGCAAAGATGCTGATATATGTGGCGCCTGCCTTGGCAGCCAGTATTACCTGGCTCAGGGACAGGGCGGCGGTAGCGTTCACCCTTATCCCCCGGCTCTCCAGCGTCCTGATTACCCCGTAGCAGGGGACGCCGTCCTGGTTTATCTGTGGTATCTTGATGACAATATTGGCTCCCCATGTGGCAAAGGTCTGTGCCTGGGTAAGCATCTCGTCAAGGTCGTTGGTGGTCACCTCAACGCTTACCGGCCGGGGGTGCACCAGGGCGGCAATCTTTCTTGCCCCGGATTCAGTATGATAGACGCCGTCCTTGAGCATGATGCTGGGGTTGGTGGTGACGCCGTCAATAACCCCCAGCTCAAGCCACTTTTCAATCTCGGTGATACTGGCTGAATCAATAAAGATTTCCACGATTTCCCCCTTTCAATCTATAAGCTGAGCTCCGGCTGATGTCTTCCTGCTCTCAGCCGGTATCTGCGTGCTCTTCAGGATAAGCTCTGCCGCCGCGACGAGGCTGGCGGCGATGGCATCGGGCTGTGCGTTTTCCTCAGCCATGAGATGGCAAAGCTCGCACTTGAATCTCCCCAGCAGTATGGTTCTTGTCCCCGCACTCTTGCCTGCCTTGATGTCGGTCAGCCCGTCACCTATCATCCAGGAGTGGGTCAGGTCTATGTTTAGCTCCCGTGCTGCCTGGAGGAGCAGCCCCGGTTTCGGTTTCCGGCACTGGCAGTCAGCCCTCAGCCACTCGGCCTGTGCCTCGGGGTGGTGGAGGCAGTAGTACTCGGCGTCAAGGTAAGTCCCGTCTCCAGCCAGGTCTTCTCTCATCTTCTCCCTGATTAGGGCGAAGGTGTCGGCTGTCATATGCCCCTTGGCAATGCCCGGTTGGTTTGAAACTATAATTACTTTATAGAACCGGCGGAGCCGGCTGATAGCCTTGCCGGCGCCGGGGAGGAGGCGGAACTGCTCCGGGGTGAACGGGGAGTCAATAATCCCCATCTCCGGGTAATAGACCAGCTCGTTTATCACCCCGTCCCTATCCAGGAATACCGCTCTCATCACTTTCCTCTATTCTCTTTCTCAGGCAGGCGCAAATCAGGTGCTCCAGGGCAAGGTGAAAGGACTCTACTTGGGGGGTTGAGTCTACGGGGACGACGATGCAGGCATCGGCGATGTCTTTCATCGGTCCGCCGTCAAAGCCGGAAAGCCCGATGGCCCTGCCGCCATTATCCTTCGCATACTTCATTGCCCGGAGCAGGTTCTGCGACCACAGTCCGGCGCGGTCTTTGCCGGCGCCGCCGTGAACGCTGATGCCGATAATGATGTCACCCCGGCGGAACCTTCCCTTTAGCTGCTCGGAAAAGAGGCTGTCAAAACCGTCGTCGTTTATCAGGGCGCTCATCAGGGGGATGTTATCGTTAAGGCAGCAGGCGTTCAGCCTCTTCTTACCGTTAACGATGGTCGTCTTGGACAGGTCGCAGGCGAAGTGGGTGGCTGTGGACGCCGAGCCGCCGTTACCGCAGGTGAAGACCTGGCTGCCGTTCCGCCAGGCTTCAAGGATAAGCTCAATCGCCCGGTCTATATCGGCTATCGGCATGGCGGCGGCGACCATCGCTGTTTCGGACAGGTAATTCCGGATAAATTCTAAATTTTTAATCATCATCACCCCTTTTTTCGGTAATTGTCATTGCGAGCGGAGCGAAGCAATCACCGTGATAGATTGCTTCGTCGCTACGCTCCTCGCAATGACACAACTTTCTATCAAGAGAGCAGAACTCCCCTTTACTTACGTGTTAACCAGAATCTTGGCGCCGTCAAAGTCAAAGTGAAAGCGCTCCCACCTTAGTCCCATCTTCTGCATTGCCGCTACGAGTCTGGGTTTGTCGCCGTTTGCGGAATATAGCATGAGGAAGCCGCCGCCCCCTGCCCCGACCAGCTTACCGCCGCCGGCGCCGTTTCCCCGGGCGACCTCGTAGCATTCGTCAATCCGGGTGTCGGACATCCCGCTTGAGCGCTTTTTCTTGGTCTCCCAGTGGACGTGAAGCAGCTCGCCAAGCTGGTTCACATGCCCCCTTTCCAGACAGCGCCTTGTCTCCAGACCTATCTCTTTAATCCGGTGGAGGTTAGCTATCATCTCTGTGTCGTCCTGTTTGCATCTTTCGTCCTGCTCCGAAAGTATCTCCGAGGCGCTCCTCTCTTTGCCGGTAAAGAAGAGGAGGATGTTATCCTCCATCTGGTCCAGCGCCTCGCGGGAAATCCGCAGGGGCTCCACCAGGACTTTCCCGTTCCTGTCAAAGGTGAGGCAGGTGATACCACCAAAGGCAGCCATGTACTGGTCTTGTTTGCCGATGGGTTCGCCGAGGACATCTATCTCAATGTGGCATGCCTCCTCCGCCAGGCGCTTCTGGGTCACGAAGTCCTTATTATAGGTGTGAAGGGCATTGAGCAGGGACACCGTGAAGCTGGATGACGTCCCCAGCCCGCAGCCGGCGGGAATATCGGCGGTGGAGTGGAGCTCTATGCCACTCTGGACGCCGAGGAAATTGAGCGCTGCCCGGAAGATGCGGTGCTCAATTTCCGCCACGCTGTTCTTAATCTCCATCTGCGAGTAGCTCAGGCGGATGCTGTTGTAGAACCGCCGGTTAGCCAGGATGGTGCAGTACCGGTCAATCGCACCGGCGATGAGGAACCCGCCGTATTTGGAGTAGTAGGACTTGAGGTCGGTGCCCCCGCCGCCGAGGGTTATCCTGGTCGGCGCCCTTGATAGTATCATTCCGTCTGCCCCGCGTATTCGGTAAACTCGCTTAGCCCCTGCGGCGAGCCTATCTCGTAAAAGCGTGCCGTAAGCTCAAAGGCTAATAGCTGTCTCATCGCTATCAGCTGGTTGAAAAGGTCGTCCAGGGAATAAAAACGTTTCTCGGGGACTAGCTTCAGAGCTTCTTTGCTGAGGATGTTTGCCCCGTATTCTATATAGACCATGTCCGGGCTCTTTTCCGCCTTGCTGAATTTCCGCACCAGTCCTCCCCCGATGGCGGTATTGCTTCTATCGTAAAGGTCGTGGTTCCTGTAGACGGTCATCAGACCCAGCTTGCGCCGGGACCGGAAATGGCGCATCGCCGCAGCCAGGTCCAGAAAGAGATAGGAGTCGCCGTAGAGGGTGAAGAAGGTGTCAGCGAGCAGGGGCTCGGCATGTTTCAGCGCGCCGGCGGTGCCCAGAGGTCTGCCCTCGGTGCTATACCTGATGCGCACGCCGTGCTTCCTGCCGTCGCCGAAGTAGCTTTCAATTTGCTTTCCCAGGTGACCGATGCACAGAACTATATCTTCTACTCCCTGTCTCCTCAGCATCTCCAGTTGGTAAGACAGGAAGGGCTTTCCCCGGACTTTGACCATGGACTTGGGCTGCTCCTTGGTCAAGTCCCTCAGCCTTGTAGCCAGCCCTCCCGCCAGTATCGCTACCTGCATATCATGCCTGCTGGGTGCCTGCTGTCCCTCGCTGCTGTCCACATCTTGGCCCTGTCTGCGCGTTATCCCTAATCTGACAGGATTATATATCCTCTGTGCCCTATTGTCAATATATTGTTCATTAAAGTGCCAGCAGGCTAAAATGGTGGAAAGGAGAGAGGGTATAGTCTTCTCGGAGGGCTATTTAGACCGGGGTGTTAAAGAGGGACGAGGCCTCTCTTAGGAAAAAATCTTCCCCTTCCCCTTGGCAAGAGCTTTGCTCTAAAAGTGCCTTTTTATTGTCATCCTGAGCATGGTGAAAGACCTCACCGCCCCGGATTCTTCGTCGCTCCGCTCCTCAGAATGACTTTTGAGGCAACCTTCTTGGCAAGGGGAAGGGGATACAGGGGATAGGGTTTATAAAATTTATAACGAGTCTCTGAGGATGTCTTTTAATGCAAATACGGGACCGTCCTGGCATACCTGCCTGAGCCCCTGTCTTGTCCTGAGGGTGCAGCCGTAGCAGACGCCCACCCCGCAGCCCATCATTATCTCCAGCGAAACCTGGACGGGCTTGTCTCTTAGCTCCGGCATTCCCGCCATGGTCCGGTACATGCCCGGGGGCCCGCAGGCAAAAATCTGGTCGGACTTACCGGCAAACTCTTGCAGAAGCTCGCTGACCAGGCATTTTTTACCGGCTGTCCCGTCCTCGGTGGCAGTAACCAGGTTGACTCGGGGTGGCAGGAGACGGCCGGGGTAAAGGCGGGCGGCAGTAGAAGCTCCCAGGAGTAATGTTATCCGGTGCCCTGTGGCTTGCTGAGCCAGGAAGCAAAGCGGGGCAATGCCGATGCCCCCGGCTGCCAGTAGCAGGTTTTTGCCAGCCGGCTGGATAGAGAAGCCGTTGCCCAGGGGGCCGAGCAGGTCAACACTGTCCCCGGCTTGAAGCTGGGAGAGCCAGGCAGTGCCCCTGCCGACGACCTGAAAAAGCAGGGCAATCTTTTCGCCTTCGCATCGGTGGATGCTTAAGGGGCGGCGGAGCAATGTATCTTCCCCGCAGCGTACCATGACGAACTGCCCCGGTCTGGCTTCGGCGGCTATCTCCGGGGACTCCAGCCACGTCAGATAGCAATTAGACATAATAATCTGGCTGGAAATTATCGGGGCAACGGTCTGTTTCATACCGGCTCCTTAGTCCGATAGCGGGGCAGGGGCTGGGCATTATACGTTTGCGTGCCGTTGACCAGTGCCTCCACCGCGGCTCTGATGGTGTCCAGCGAGGTAAAGCAGGGGATGCGCTTATCGGCGGCGGCGCGGCGGATTTCAAAGCCGTCCTGCAGCGGGATGCGCCCGCCGGTCATGGTGTTGACCACGCCGTTTACCGTTCCGTCCCGGATAATGTCAATGACATTGGGATGCCCCTCGCTTATCTTCTTGCTTATCATGGTCACCGGCAGACCGGCTGCCTGAATCATTGCCGCCGTGCCCTCGGTGGCATAGAGGCGGTAGCCTGCCTGGGACAACTTACTGATGATGGGCAGCGCCTCCGGTTTATCACGGTCGGCGATGCTGAGCAGGGCTGCCCCGTTCGGCACTAGCGTAAGACCGGCGGCGAGAAGGGCTTTTGCCATGGCGGCGCCGAAGGTGTAGTCAATGCCCATCACCTCGCCGGTGGACTTCATCTCCGGCCCGAGATAGGTATCAACGCCGACCAGCTTTGACATGGAGAAGACGGGGGCTTTGATGCCCACCAGGTTCTGCCTGGGCCACAGCCCGGAGCGGTAGCCCTGCTCCTTGAGGCTTTTCCCCAGCATTACCTTGGTGGCGACCTTGACCATTGGCACGCCGGTGACCTTGGAGATAAAGGGGACGGTCCGGCTTGCCCTGGGGTTTACCTCCAGTACGTAGACCGATGACCGCTGCGTGCCGTTACCCGGCATAATCACAAACTGGACGTTCATCAGTCCCCTGACCTTGAGCGCCAGCCCGATGGTGATGGTATAGCTGACCAGCGTTTCCGCCTCCGCCGGGAGGAGGTTCAGTCCGGGATAGACCGCCATTGAGTCTCCGCTGTGGACTCCAGCCCGCTCAATATGCTCCATTATTCCCGGGATGAGCACGCTCTCGCCGTCGCCGACGGCGTCAACCTCGACCTCTTTGCCTTCAAGATACTTGTCAATAAGCACCGGGTGCTTTGTGTCCAGCTCCAGCGCCAGGCTCATGTAGCGCACCATCTCGCTGGCGTTATGGACTATTTCCATCGCCCTGCCGCCAAGGACATAGCTGGGGCGCACCAGCACCGGGTAGCCGATGAGCTTGGCGACGTTCAGGGCTTCGTCCAGCGAGGTCACTCCTGCCCCCGGCGGCTGGGGGATACCCAGGCCGCTCAGGAAGTTTTCAAACCGGCGCCGGTCTTCGGCAAGGTCAATGGTCTCGGCGCTGGAGCCAAGCAGCGGCATGCCGCTGCGGAACAATGGCTCTGCCAGGTTTACCGCTGTCTGCCCGCCGAACTGGACGATGGAAGGCGGGGCGTTACCGTTGCTCTCGTTCTCCAAGATATCGCGTAGGCTCTCCTCGTCCAGTGCTTCAAAGTAGAGGCGGTCGCTGGTATCAAAATCGGTGGACACCGTCTCCGGGTTGGAGTTGACCATGATGCTTTTATAGCCAGATTCCTGTAGCGCCCAGGCGGAGTGAACGCTGCAGTAGTCAAACTCAATACCCTGGGCGATGCGGATTGGGCCGCTGCCGATGACCACCGCTTTGTTCCCGGCAGACGGCGGGGCTTCGTTTTCCTGCTCATAGCTGCTGTAAAAATAAGGGGTGCTGGCGTCAAACTCGGCGGCGCAGGTGTCCACCATCTTGTACACCGGGCGGATATTCCAGCCGTGCCGCATCTGCCGCACCTGCTCCGGCAGCCGGTCAGCCAGGGTGCCAATCTCCCCGTCGGAGAAGCCGAACCGCTTCGCCTGCCAGAGCAGCTCCGGGGTCAGCGTTTCTGACAGCAGTCGCTTTTCCATGTTCACGATATTCTGGAGCTTGGTGGTGAACCAGAGGTCAATCCTCGTCTTCTCCGAGATGGCTTCCGGGGTTATCCCCCGCCTCAGGGCAGCCATGACTGCCCACAGTCTGATGTCGGTTGGCGCCAGCGGGTAGGAGCTGATGTCAGTGCTCAACTCCCACCCCGGGTCTTCCCAGAGCAGTGTTTTCTTGCCGAACTCAAGTGAGCGCACCGCCTTGTGCAGGGCAGCCTCAAAGGTGCGGTCAATCGCCATCACCTCGCCGGTAGCCTTCATCTGGGTGCCGATGACCCGGTCGCCGGAGGCAAACTTGTCAAAGGGCCAGCGGGGAATCTTGACCACGATATAGTCCAGCGCCGGCTCAAAAGACGCCATGGTCTTGCCGGTGACGGCGTTGGTGATTTCGTCCAGGCGCTTGCCGATGGCAATCTTCGCTGCCACGCGGGCAATGGGATAGCCGGTAGCCTTGCTTGCCAGCGCCGAACTGCGGCTGACGCGCGGGTTGACCTCAATCACGAAATACTGGCGGCTGTGAGGGTCAAGGGCGAACTGCACATTGCAGCCGCCTTCAATGCCCAGGGCACGGATAATATTGAGGCTGGCAGTCCGCAGCATCTGGTACTCTTTGTTGGTCAGGGTCTGGCTGGGAGCAACAACGATGCTATCGCCGGTATGGATGCCCATCGGGTCAAGGTTCTCCATGTTGCAGACGGTGATGCAGTTGTTGGCGCCGTCCCGCATCACCTCGTATTCTATCTCCTTCCACCCCGCCACCGATTTTTCCACCAGCACCTGATGTGTCGGGCTGGCGGCAAGCCCGTTGGCGGTTATGGCGTCAAGTTCCTCCCAAGTGTAAGCCATGCCGCCCCCCGTTCCCCCCAGCGTAAATGACGGGCGGATTATGACCGGCAGCCCAATTTCTCCGACAAACCCCCGCGCCCCCTCCAGGCTGGTAACGGTGATGCCCGGCGGCACCGGCTCACCAATCCGGAGCAATAGCTGCTTGAAAAGCTCCCGGTCTTCGGCGTTGCGGATGGTCTCTATCGGCGTCCCCAGGCTCCGCACATTATATTTATCAAGCACGCCGGCATCAGCCAAGTCCACCGCCAGATTAAGCCCGGTCTGCCCGCCCAGAGTCGGCAGCAGCCCGTCCGGGCGCTCCCTTTCTATGATGCGGGTGAGCATCTCCACCGTCAGCGGCTCAATATAGACCACATCGGCGATGCCCTCATCGGTCATGATAGTCGCCGGGTTGGAGTTCACCAGCACCGAGGT
>CAYUBP010000050.1:0-8032 GCA_964443115.1 uncultured Dehalococcoidales bacterium
ATCTATGTTCCCGCCGATGATTATACTGACCCCGGTGTAGCCACTACCTTCGGTCATCTTGATGGGGTGGTGGCGCTGGAGAGGTCTATCATGGAGCAGGGGTTGTACCCGGCGGTTGACCCGCTGACCTCAACCTCGCGGATACTTGACCCCAACGTGGTCGGCGAGGAGCATTATCATGTAGCCCGCGAGGTGCAGCGGGTGCTGCAGCGCTATAAGGACCTTCAGGACATAATCGCTATACTGGGCATTGAGGAGCTCAGCGAAGAGGACAAGCTTACGGTAGCGCGGGCGCGCCGCATCCAGAGGTTCCTGTCACAGCCTATGTTTGTCGCCGAGATCTTCACCGGCAGGCCGGGAAAGTATGTGCCGGTGGCGGAGACGGTGCGTGGCTTTAAAGAGATTCTGGAGGGCAAGCACGACAGCCTGCCGGAGCAGGCTTTCTACATGGTAGGTACGATAGACGAGGCGGTGGAGGCGGCGAAAAAACTGGCTGCGTAGGGGTGAGGTAAATTGGCAACCATAAGACTCGACGTGGTGACTGCCGAACGTTCCGTTTTTTCTGACGATGTGGACGAGGTTGTTGTCCCGGGTATAGAAGGGCAGCTTGGAATCCTGCCTCATCATGCCCCGCTTATGACCACGCTCCAGCCGGGGGAGCTGACGGTCAAGAAGGGTGGGGAGGAGTACTGCATTGCTGTCACCGGTGGCTTCCTGGAGGTGCGCCCGGACCGGGTAATCATCCTGGCTGATGCCGCGGAGCGGGACGACGAGATTGACGTCTGCCGGGCAGAGGAGGCAAAACGCCGCGCCGAGGAGCGCCTGAGACAGCGTACACCTGACATTGACCTTGCACAGGCTGAGGCAGCGCTGCGCCGGGCAATGATGCGCCTCGCAGTGGCGGAGAAGCGGAGAAAGAGACGCCCCGGCACCTAGAAGCTGGTAGGACTTGCATTCAGCAGTAGTCAGACTGGCTGCCGTAAGGTCTGGCTACTGCTGTTTTATATAGCTAGAGAATCTGTAGGGTCGCCCGGGTGCCCTGCTTGGCGGCGCTTACCCGGAGCAGGGTGCGCATTGCCTCGGCAACCCGCCCCTGCTTACCGATAACCCTTCCCTTATCTTCATCGGCGACTTGCAGTTTAAAGACTAAGCCCCGCTCATCGGTTTCCTCGGTGACTACAACCTCGTCAGGCTTGTCAACGATTGATTTGGCGATGTACTCAATAAGTTCCTTCATGCTCTCTCCTTGGATGTTTTGTAGTTGTCGGCTATGCCGACTTTAGCTAGTAATCTGGCGGCAGTAGCCGTCGGTTGAGCCCCCTCCTTGAGCCAGCTTCGTGCCTTTTCTTCGTCTATTACCACCGTCTCCGGGTCGGTCAGGGGATTGTAGTGCCCGATGACTTGAATGAATGCCCCATCGCGGGGTGAGCGTGAATCAACCACCACCAGCCGATAGCTGGGGTTGTTCCTGGCACCCACCCGTCGTAATCTTATCTTTACCACTTTTACCGTCCCTTTCCACCTGGTGAAGTCACCAGTCTATTATGCGTTATAGCCGCCCCCATGTCAATAACCACCAGACTTAGTCCGGCTGAGTCTGATGTCCCAGCGCCCTGACCAGCTTGACCGTCTCCGCTATGAGCCCGATGGAGGTGCCAACGATACCCAGTATTATCATGACTTTTGCCAGCAGTGCCCAGTCAAAGCCGGGGTAAGCCGAAAAGTCAAAGGGAAATACGGTAAGGAAAAGCCCTCCTACAGCTATACCAACGGCGTTGAGCACCATGCGGCACAGCGAGACAAACCAGTCGGGGTCGAATAACAGAAAAGCCACGTTGGCGACGATGGTCGCCGCCAGCGAGACGTTGAGCAGCGGCAACACCCGGGTGAAGTCCTGTGTCAGGAAGGGGAGGACATCCCAGTCCAGTATGCTGTTGACAACGACCAGCATGGCGGCGTTGATAATGATAGCGATGACGTAACCGGCCCGCTTACCCTTGCTGGTTTTGGGGCGCTCCCGGGCTACCGTCCGTTCTTCCATGGTTCTCCTCCTTAAGCGGATTAGCGTATCGGAGCTAGCTCGCCGGGGAGGCGGCTAGATTTCTTCTCAGTATCTCACGGGCAACGACGACGCCGGAGGCTGATGCCTGGATTAAACCGCGGCTGATGCCAGCCCCATCGCCGGCGGTGAACAGGTTTTCTACCTCTGTCTCCAGGCAGGGGCTGAGCTGAGGCCGGAAGGAGTAGAACTTGACCTCAACCCCGTAGAGCAGGGTATGGCGGGAGGCGATGCCGGGCACCAGCTTCTCCATTGCCTGGAGCATCTCCAGGATGCCGGTGAGGTGGCGGTAGGGAAGGACAAAGCTGAGGTCGCCGGGGGTGGCTGCCGCCAGGGTTGGCTGTACCAGGCCCCGCTCAATCCGTGCGGGTGTAGAGCGCTGACCAGCCATCAGGTCACCCAGCCGCTGCACCAGGACACAGCCGCTCAATATGTTAGCCAGCCTCGCCAAATATCTGCCGTAGGCAATCGGCTCCCGGAAAGGCTTGGTGAAGGTGGTGCTCATCAGCAGGGCAAAGTTGGTGTTGCCGCTCCGGCGGTCGGCATAGCTGTGCCCGTTGACGGTGATTACCGGGTCATCGCCGCCGGTGGACTCGGTAGTCACCTCGCCGCCGGGGCACATGCAAAAGGTGCGGATGCGGTCGTCAAAATGCCGCGAGGTGAACTCCAGCTTTGCTTCATACATAACCCTGGTCAGCTCTTCGGTTACTGCCGCCGGAACCTCCACCCTGACCCCCACGTCAACAGGGTTGTTGTGCATGGTCAGGTTAAGGCGGCTGGCTTCGCGGGACAGCCAGTCTGCCCCTTCCCTGCCCGGGGCCAGGATAAGGTAGCGGCAGTCAAGCCTCTCGCCGGTGCCGGTCTCAATGCTGGTAGCCCTGCCGTTATCAGCGATTACCCTGGACGCCACCGTCTCCAGCCTGAATTCCAGGCGCGGGCTGAGGTGGTCGCGGATTGCCTTGAGCACCGCCCGGCAGCGCTCCGTCCCCAGGTGGCGGACGGGCACCGGCACCAGCCTTAGCTCCGCCAGGGCCGCCCTTGCCCGCCATTCGTCAATCTCGTCCCCGATGCCGTATAACCTGTCTGAAGCGCCGAACTTGAGGTATATGTCATCAACGTACCTGGTCAGCTCTCCGGTGTCAGCTTCCCCGAGGTACTCGCCCAGCCGTCCCCCCACCTGGGATGAGAGGGTCAGCTTGCCGTCGCTGAATGCCCCCGCCCCGCCCAGGCCGCAGACCAGGTTGCAGGGAGAGCAGGGGAGGCAGGAGCTGTTCCTGTCCCGCACCGGGCACTGGCGCTGGTCAATATCCTTACCCTTCTCTATCAGCAGGATATCAAGGCTGGATGCCTGAACCAGCTCCAGCGCGGTGAAGATGCCCGCCGGACCCCCGCCGACGATAATCACATCGTATTTCTTAGCCATATCACCGATTACCCCCGAATCCCAGCGGGACTCAGGGGTAATCTTAATTGTATAACGGGATAGTGAGGGCGTCAAGAAGACATGCTCGCTGTAAATCTACTTGCGTGATTATGGGTGGGAGGTGATTGCAAGAATGACTATTATCCCCCGGGATGGGCCATAATACCAGAAGACTCTGTAGGCTGCTGGTGCCTTCTGCTGAGCATACGCCTCGAAGACCTTTTCTCCGTTCGGCCCAGTTAAGCTAACAAAGTGATGGGTTTGTAGGCTGGGATGTCTTGGGTTGCCTGCCAGAAATTCTATGGTCTTTTTAACGGCTTTGTAGCGGGTCTTCTCTGACGGATTAGCCTTCAGCGATTTATAGGTCGCCTTGGCCTCATCTGTCCATTCCAGCTCAAACAAAACTCAAAACCTTATAAAGTGTTGAGGTCAACCCTGGAAATCTTGCCCTGTGCGGCGTCAGCGAGACCCCGCCGGATTGCTGCCATGGCATCGGGATTATTAAATAGCCAGGCTTCTGAGGCGGGAACTGTTACCTGGGGGTCCAGCACAATTTGCCCCGCGCTGTTGCTGTATATGTGGTAGGTGATATCTTCTCTCACCAGGAAGCCGGGTAGTATTACCCGCTTCTTAGAATCCGGTTTTACATGCCCCGGTATTCTTGTTAAATTTGTATCTTTTATGATATTCACGGCACTCCTGCCCCCACGCCTTGTTACAGAGGTATTATAATCGCGGTGGGATAAACTGTCAAGTGGGATAATCCCACTTTTGTAAAATATCCACAGACAGGGAGAGAATGCAAAAAGGAGTTAACGGGGTTTCCCAAAAATAACTACACATACACCGCCATTATCACCGCCTCCTTGGGGTTGTGCTCATCAAAGAAGATGACGGCGACTTTCCTGCCCGCCACCATCTCCGCCGAGGGCAGGTTCCTCGCCACGGCAACGTCCTCCAGATAAACCTTGTAGCTGCCGGCAAGCCGGACGGTAGCCGTGTAGCTGCCGGAGTTAAAGCTCTTTAGCGTCGCTTTTTTCAGAGTCATCCAAGCCTCCTTATCTCTACGCCTTTTATACCTTTCCCAGCGACAGCCGGTGCTCGTACTGGCTGCGGCGGGGGTCATAGACCAGGGTCAGCCCGGTTACCCGCCTCTTCTGCGCCGCCAGCCCGGCGCGGCTATCGGTGATGTCAATAACGTCGTAGGGCTGCTGCCCGCAGTTAGCCGGGACCCGGATAAAGCCGCTGGCGGACTCTATCTCCGCCTGTCGGAGATATGCCTGCCCGCGAGCCTGGGCGCCAGCGGCGGTGTCTATATTCCTGTCCTCAAGCTGCTTCAGCCGGTCGTGGAGACGGGCTATCTCATCCCAGGCAAATGAGTCAGCGACCACCGGTGTGCTGGCTACGGGGTCGTAGCCCTCGACACGGATGCGGTTGACCTGCCAGGCACCCGCCCGGTACCTGCCCTCCAGCACGGGGTGGGATGTGCCGTAGGAGTAGACCGAGCTGTCCGTGGCTAGCGGGTTGACGATATAAGCCGCGTTACCCTCAATAAACAGCACATCGGAAACGAATGACAGCAGCCGGGTAATAGCTGTCTCCCCGCGGTCATCGGGGTGGATGGTGAAATCGGGGTAGAAGCCGGTCATGACCTCTGACTCAGATATAGTCTCCAGCTTCAGCCCCACCCTGCCCAGCACGAAGGCGAGGATTTCCCTGACACTCATCTCGCTGGACTCCTTGTTCCAGCGGAACTGGTGCCTGGCTACCCATCTCAGGCTCCGGGCACTGATGGCATGGATGACCAGGCTGGCTTTACCGCCGCTAGCGGTGTGCTCCAGCGTTTCAATGGAGTAGGCGGGGCCAGCGCTTACCTCGTTGCCGGCGGCGGTGCGGTAGCCGGGGCTGAGCTGTAGCTGGCAGCCGGTGTCCAGGGCGCTTATCGCTCCCTGCCCGGGCGAGGCGTATTTCCCGTCGCTATTATTTAGCTCGACGGTCAGCCTGCCCTCGTCCGGGGAAAGTTCCTCTTTTGCCGCCAGCACGTCGGCGCTTAGGTCAACGGTCTCCGGTGTCAGCCCTGCCCGCCAGACCCCGTAGGGGGTGGATAGCCAGCACCAGCCGCCGTGGTGGGCAATCGCCATGCCGTACTCTCCGGCGAGGTCAAACGGCACCGGCTCCCGCCACAGGTTATCAGTGAATTTTGTGTTCAAGACCGAGTGTGACCAGAAGGGGCGGTTGTAGCCCTCGGTGCCGGTAAACCTCTCCACGAAGAAGCAGCGGTAGGCATCGGGCTTGTCCATGAATGCATGGTGGTATTCAAAGCCGCCGTCCGGCGGCGCTGAGGCGGACTCCTTTAACTGTGACCATGTATTAGCTGCCACGTCGCCGCCGTCGCCGTATACCAGGCTCCATAGCTTGAAGTTGCCGCTGGTATCCCTGCCGGTGACGAAAAGGTTCCAGTCGCCACTATAGACGCAGGCCGCTCCGGACAGGTTGCCGGTGGTCTTGTCCCAGGCGGCGCTGCCGCCCCAGGTGCCGTTTACCCGCTTCATTACGTAGAGGGTCGCCTGGTCAGCGAAGAACAGGGTAATATCGCCGTTGGGTTTGTAGGCGGCGGCGATGCCGTTTATAGCCGTGGTCGGCGTATAACCCAGAAGCTGGGGGCTGCCCCAGCTCGCCCCGTAGTCCGTGCTCAGCAGCTGGTATATCTTCCGGTCGCTCTTAATCCAGAAGATTGACACCTCGGCACCCAGCGAGCAGCAGGCGGTGATTACGGCGTTGTACTGGCTGGTATACACCCACTGGCTGAAGTCCGCCCCGGCTCCGGGGCTGGCTACACGCTGGCGGTAGAGCTTGCGGGAGTCCGCCGGCGGGGTTATCCTGACCCGCACCAGCGAGCCATCACCGGGCAAGGTCATGGCATGGAAGTAGTCATCTTCCGAGCCGGTATATAGCCTCTCCCAGTCCAGCCTGACCACGCCGGAGATAGTATTGCTGGCTTCCACCCTGACATACGGGATGCGTGAAGCTGCCTGCTGGGCGGCAAGCAGTGTTGAGCTGAGCTGTCTCATTTCTCTTTTAACCTCATGATGGCTCTCTCGCCAAAATATTCAATGATGACCGCCGTCACCAGCCCCACCAGCAGCTCGGGGACTTCAACTTCGGTCATGATGCAGATACCATAGACCATGAAGCCCCAGATGATGATAAACGGGCGGGCGATGCTCTTGAAGAACTCGGCTAATTCTTTCAAACCTCACCCCCTTAGTCCCCCTCTCCTTAGAAAGGAGAGGGGGAATTGGATTTAAAAGATGGCTTTGCCCCTCTTGGACTTCCCGGTTGCGAAGCTGGCGAGGGGCAAAGTCCCCCTGTGCTCTCCTGGGTATGTTACGGCCCGTAGTCGGTTTCTCTGGATGCCGGTGCGTGGTGCGGCGGGTAGAGAGAGCTGGCTCTGACCTGGTTCCTTCTCCCCAGCCGCGCCAGTTCACCGGCAAACTGCCGCAGCCTTTCTTTGCCCCACGCCATGAATTCGGATGCGGCAGAGGCGCCGCCGACGTTGACCCGGTTGATGGCGTAGCCAGCCCAGCTGGTGGCGGCATAGCCCTCGGCGCCGGTAGCAATCAAGTCCTCGTATTTGGCGGATATAGTAGACCCGCCGGTATCAAGAGTGTGAAGGGCGCCGTAGTAGATATTGCAGATGCTGCCATCGGGGACCTCGTCGCCGAACAGTGTCAGTGTGTGTCCCCACAGGGCGAACCTCTGGTAGCAGGGCGGGAACCTGCCTGCCGGGTACTCCACTGCCTCCACCATAATCCGGTCGGCGAGTGACGAGATATCAATTTCCCTGGAGCCGGGGGTGGTGGGCAGGGTGGCTTTTAGCGGAAAGGGCAGCGCCTCGGAGAAGTCGCTTACTGCGTGGGCGATGTGGCGGTCCAGCTCATCATCGCTCCAGCGGTAGGGGGCTTCCTCGTCCTTCAGGTCGCGCCTGATGACGGCTCTCATGGTGTCTATATCCATAGCTTCATACCTCCTCCCCTGTTGGGTCTTTCTATCTTGGCGGTAATCAAATCGGAACCCCATCCCGTGTCAGTAGCGGGGAATGCCTTGACCAGGCTGGCGGCTTCGGTGCCGGCGCCGGCTTCCGCTGATGCCTTGGCTATAGCCAGCCCCGCCACAGCACATGCCCCGGAGCCGCTGTCCAGTCTGGCTAAAGCGGCGAGCGGGTTCCCTGTTACCTTTGCATCCGCACCAGCGCCGGCCTCACTACTTTCCAGTGTCCCTGATGGATAAGACTCCTTAGCATCTGCACCTGCGCCGGTCTCGGATGATGTTTTTGCGGTGACTCCTCCGCCTTCCTGCAGGTCAAGGTTCTCAATGTAGCCAGAAATGGAGCCGCCGCTCCAGTCGGCGTAGGATTGCACTCCATAAATGTATCGGAAATCCTCTTTCTCGTGCAGGGTAAGCTGAATGGTCTCTATAATGTTTGTGCCGTTAGTCCTGTCAAGATCGGAAGAGCGTCGTGTAGGGAAAGAGTGTAGGATAGGGTGTAG
>CAYUBP010000051.1:0-8017 GCA_964443115.1 uncultured Dehalococcoidales bacterium
GGAGATGAATATGAAAGATACGACAAAGCTGAGCGTGGCGCTGGGAGCCGACCACGGCGGCTATGCACTCAAGAACGAGCTTGCCATCCGGCTGAGCGCCATCTGTGACGTGATTGACTTTGGTGCCCATAAATACGACGCCGGGGACGATTACCCGGACTTTGCCCTGGCTGTTGCCGGGGAGGTAGCATCGGGGCGGGCGCAGCGCGGCATCATTCTCTGCGGCAGCGGTGTCGGGGCGTGTGTCGCCGCCAACAAGCTGCCCGGCGTCAGGGCTTGCCTCTGCCACGATACCTACTCGGCTCACCAGGGAGTGGAGCATGATGACATGAATGTCCTGTGCCTGGGAGCCCGGGTTATCGGCATTGAGCTGGCGGTGGAACTGGCGACAGCCTTTATCAGCGCCCACTTCAGCAACGAGGAGCGGCACCGCCGCCGGCTTGATAAGGTGCTGGCTATTGAACAGAAGTACTCAGTGAGACGGGGACATGAAGGTCATCACCATTAACTGCGGGAGCGCCACCCTCAAATTCGCCGTCATTGAACTGGAGGCAAAATCGTCTCCGGTACAGGAGCGCCAACTAGCCTCCGGAATCATTGACCGGATTGGCTATCAGGGAAGTATCACGTTTGCCGCAGGCGACGGAGACAAAATTCAGGAAGAGGTAGCGGTGATAGACCACGGGGAGGCGGTGGAGCGGGTGCTGAGCCTGCTCACTTCGCCGGGAAGGCCGGACTACCAGCCGGACGCGGTGGGACACAGGGTAGTCCACGGCGGCGACCGCTTTGACCAGCCGGCTATAGTGAATGCCGGGGTGGTAAAGGCCATTGAGGAGCTTACCTACCTAGCACCCCTGCACAACCGCCCATCGCTGGCGGCAATCCGCGCCGTGTGGGAGAGACTGGGAACGTCCGTCCCGCAGGTGGTGACATTTGATACCCTCTTCTATCATGCCCTGCCGGAGCGCAGCGCCCGGTATGCCATACCCGCCGAGCTGGCAGCCAGGCACAAAGTCCGCCGCTATGGTTTTCACGGTCTGGCACACCGTTACATGATGGAGCGCTACGCCGCTATTACCGGGCAGACGGCAGAGAAGATAAGGTTAATCACTCTGCAGCTTGGCAACGGCTGCTCCGCCTCGGCGATTAGCGGGGGGCAGCCGGTGGATACGTCAATGGGGTTGACGCCGCTGGAGGGGCTGATGATGGGGACGCGCTCCGGCGATGTTGACCCGTCCCTGGCTGTTTTCCTTGCCCGGCGGGAGGGCGTCCCGCCTGAGAAGATTGAGGACTGGCTTAATACCAGGTCCGGTCTCTCCGGGGTATCGGGAATATCCGCCGATATGCGGGACCTGCTGGATGGCGAGCGCCGGGGCAACGACCGGGCAGCCCTGGCAGTAGACATGTTCTGCTACCGGGCGAAGAAGTACACCGGCTCCTACCTGGCAGCGCTGGGCGGCGCCAATGCCATCGTTTTCGGCGGCGGCATCGGGGAAAACAGCCCGGAGGTGCGCGCCCGCATTCTCGGCGGCATGGAATGGTGCGGGATTAAGCTGGATGAGAAGCGCAACACCGGGGCAAGGGGGGTAGAGGCACGCATCACCGCCGATACCGCCGCCATTCACGCCTATGTAATACCGGTAAACGAAGCCGTCATCATCGCCCGCGATACCGCCCGGTGCCTGCAGGGAGGCTTGCTATGAAACAGAACCCGCTGCTCAGGCTCTCCGCCCTGGGGCAGAGCCTGTGGCTGGACTACCTGCGCCGTGGCATACTAACCGGAGAACTGCAAAAGCTGATAGACGAGGACGGCCTCAAGGGCGAGACCTCAAACCCGACTATCTTTGACAAAGCAATCTCCGGCAGCCATGACTACGATGACGCCATTGCAGCCCTCGCCCCACAAAACAAGGATGCCACCCGGACATACGAAGCGCTGGTGGTTGATGACGTGCAACGGGCAGCCGACCTCTTCCTTCCGGTTTATATCTGGACCGGAGGGCAGGACGGCTACGTCAGCCTGGAGGTAAACCCCCACCTGGCTTATGATACCGCCGGGACTATCGCCGAAGCCAGGCACCTCTGGCAGGCGGTCAAACGCCCCAACATATTTATCAAAGTCCCGGGCACTACTCCGGGTCTGGCAGCAATCACGCAGCTCATAAGCGAGGGGATAAACATCAACGTTACCCTGCTTTTCGGTCTCCCCCGCTACCGGCAGGTGGCAGACGCCTATATGAGCGGGCTGGAGGCGAGGGAGGCGAAGGGAAAGCCCCTCGCCGGCACAGCCTCCGTAGCCAGCTTCTTCCTGAGCCGGATTGACGTGCTGGTCGACTCCATGCTTGACAAAATTATAGAAGGCGGCGGCGACAAAGCCAAAACAGCCGGGGCGCTGCGGGGGCAGATTGCCATCGCCAGCGCCAGAGCCGCCTACCAGATATATAAAGAAATTATTGCTTCGGAGCGTTTCCGGCGCCTGGAGGACTGTGGTGCCCGGCGGCAGCGGCTGCTCTGGGCAAGCACCAGCACCAAAAGCCCCGAGTACAGCGATGTTAAGTACGTGGATGACCTGATTGGCACGGAGACTATCAACTCTATGCCGCCGGAGACCATGGATGCCTACCGCGACCACGGTAACCCCGCCCCGCGCCTGGAGGAGAATATGCAAGAAGCCTACCGCAACCTGTCCCGGCTGGCTGAAGCCGGCATAGACCTTGATTCCGTAACCGACCGGCTGGAGCGGGAGGGGGTAAAGAAGTTCAGTGATTCCTACGACCAGCTCCTGGCAACGCTGGGCCAGAAGCTGGCAGCACATAAATAAACAGGCAGTATTCCAGCTACCACGGCACAGCCGCCGATTATCCACGAGGAGAAGATAATGAACACAGCAGCCGAAATGGTCATAATGAAAGAATGGGTAGAGTCCTACCGCAAGAGAAACCCCGATGCCGACCGCTGGGCATCAGGCTACGGCACCATCGCCCACACGGTTGAGACCCAGGCGAGGATTTTCACCATGGCGGAGCGCCTCGCCGCCCGGGGAGAGAAGGGCGATGGCGTGCCGCTGTTTGAGCTGCTCTATGCCGCCGACCGCATCGCCAGCGCCGCCATGTGGATTACCGTCCACGAGACGTATGCCCGCAACGTCTATCTTGACGGGCGCGACCTGGAATGGGATGACTTCAAGCCGTCACCCGAGGGGCATACCGGCGGCGTCCTGAATATGATACCCGCCTATACCGGCTACATGGGGATCAATGTAATCACCGGCAGGACGCGGTCATGGGTTATGGGACAGGGGCACTGCGTGGCGGCTGTTGACACGGTGAACCTGCTCCTGGACAACATGCTCGCGGAACATGCCCGCCGCTACTCCGTCACCGATGAGGGGCTTACCCGCTACGTCCGGGACTTTTACTCATATCGCCTGACCGACGACGGCAGGCAGGACTCGCCGCTGGGCAGCCACGTTAACCCTCACACCGCCGGCGGCATGGCGGAGGGCGGCTACCTCGGCTTCGTGGAGCTCCAGTATGTCCACATGCCCTTGCCGGGAGAGAGGCTGGTAGTCTTCCTGAGCGACGGCGCCTTTGAAGAGCAAAGAGGGAGCGACTGGATACCGCGCTGGTGGCGGGCGGATGACTGCGGCCTGGTCGCCCCGATAATGATAAACAACGGGCGGCGGATAGACCAGCGGACGACGATGTCGCAGGAGGGCGGCGTTGACTGGTTCGTGAGACATCTCAGGCTGAACAGCTTTGACCCCATCGCCTTTGACGGCACCGACCCGGCAGCCTTCATCTGGGCTATCCATGAGATTGAGTCTCGGCTGGAGGCGGCGGCTGAGGTCGTCCGCACCGAGGGCGCAAGCTACCCGGTGCCTTTGCCCTACGGGATAGCAGTCGCCCCCAAGGGGGCGGGCTTCTACGGCGCTGGGACTAACCTGGCGCACAACCTCCCGCTCGGGGCGAACCCGTACACTGATGGGCAAGCCACCGAGAACTTTAATGCCAGCGCCCGGCGCCTCTGGGTACCGGCATCCGAGTTGAAAGCCCAGATAGAAAAGTTCCAGCGCCATGACCGCCCCGGGCGCGCCAGGGAACGGGAGCACGCCCTGGTACGCAGGGACGTTAAACTGGAAGAGGTGCCGCCACTCGTGTCCCGCCCGGTGCCCCATGACCGGCGCGCTATCTCAACGTGGACTTACTCGGCGCCAATGTACGCCGTGGACGCCATGTTCCTGGCAACCGTCCAGGCTAACCCACACCTGCGCCCGCGGGTGGGTAACCCGGACGAGATGCGCTCCAACCGCCTGATTAAGACCCTGGAGGCGCTGAAGTTCCGGGTAACGGCGCCCGAAGCCGGCGTGCCGGAGGATATACACGGCGCCGTTATCACCGCCCTCAACGAGGAGGCGGTGGCCTCGGCTGCCCTGGCGAACAAGGGGGGTATCAATCTCATCGCCACCTACGAAGCCTTCGGTATGAAGATGCACGGCGTAGTCCGGCAGGAGGTAATCTTCACCAACCACTGCAACGAGATGGGAGAGTGCAATAACCGATGGCTCTCGGTTCCGCTATATCTCACCGCCTTTGAGGAGAACGCCAAGAATGAGTTGTCCCACCAGGACCCGTCCATGGCGGAAGCCATGCTGGGCGAGGTGTCCGATGTCTCCCGCGTCATCTTTGTCAGCGACTATAACACGGCGGCGGCAATCGCCCGCGGCGTCTACCAGAGCTACCGGCAGGTCTGGACTATAGTCGCCGCCAAGCACGAGGGGATTGCCGACCTCTTCACCCCTGAGGAAGCCGGGCAACTCCTGGACGACGGCGCCATGCGCCTGGACTGGGCAGGCTATAACGGCGGGGAGCCGCAACTGGTACTCACTGCTATCGGCGGCTACCAGCTCCAGGAGGTGCTGAAGGCGTCCTTCAGACTCACCGAGCGCGGGATTCCCCATACCGCAGTCTATATGCTTGAGCCCGGCAGGTTCCGGGCACCGCGGAGCCAGGGGGAACACGACCACGCCGCACCGGACAGCCTGAAGCAAGCGCTCTACCCCGGGTCGGCAAAGGCACGGGTATTCGTTACCCACACCCGTCCCGAGGTAATCCTGGGCGTGCTCCACCCCCTGACCACGGGACCCGCCCGCACCGCGGCGCTGGGTTTCACCGGACGGGGTGGGACTCTAACCGCACCCGGTATGCTTTATGTCAACCATAGCACCTGGGCGCACGTGCTTCAGGAAGCTGCCGGGGTACTCGGCATAGGCCGTGACCGGCTGCTCAGCGCCGGGGAGATGGCGGCTCTTGATGGCAAAGCTAACCCGCAGGGTATAATCATCCCTGGATTTTGACAGGTCAGAGACGGCGGCTCTAATATAGAGGATAAGCTCACCAAGAGAAGGGGGTAACATGACTTTAACCTCGGGGAAATACAGGCGGTACACATTTGGATTGCTAGCGAGCCTGGTGGCAGTGCTAATGCTGCTAGGCATACTGGGAGGCTGCGTGCCATTAACGGACGGGCAAACAGCATCACCATCACCCGCAGTATACGATGAGGACAGGTTCGTTGCTCTCTACGAGAAGTCCATCCCGTCAGTGGTGATGATAATCGTTGAAGTAGACTCCGGCGGCTTCTCCCAGGAAGCACAGGGCTCCGGGTTCATCATTGACGACCAGGGACACATCGTTACCAATTACCACGTCGTAGAGGATGCCACCAGCGTCATCGTTATCCTGTATAACGACATACGGCTGGAAGCGACGATAGTGGGCACCGACTCCGAGAGTGACCTGGCGCTAATCCAGGTAGATGCCGCAAGTCTTGCCGGCATTGGGCCCCTGCCCCTCGGAGACTCGGAGAGCATCAAGCCGGGGCAGACAGCGGTTGCCCTTGGCTCCCCGTACGGGCTTGACGGGTCAATAACGGTCGGGGTTATCAGCGGCACCGGAAGGTCGCTCACCAGCACCAGCCAGCGCCCCATTCCCAACATTCTGCAGACGGACGCCGCCATTAACCCGGGCAACTCCGGCGGTCCCCTGCTCAACTCCAGCGGGCAGGTAATCGGCATTAACACCGCCATTGAGGTATCATCCACCGGCATCGGCTTTGCCGTACCGGTCAACACCCTGAAGTCGCTGCTGCCGTCATTGCTCAGAGGTGGCGAGGTTAAGAACCCCTGGCTGGGTGTCAGCGCCGTGGCAATCGGCCCGGCACTGGTTGAACTGCTGCAACTCCCCGTCTCCACCGGCGTCTATATTGTTACGGTAACCCCGGAAAGCCCGGCCGAGAAGGCGGGATTAGTCCCGAGCGGCACTGATGAACTGGGGCAGCCCGCCGTCGGGGGAGACATTATAACCGCCGTTGACGGTATTCAGGTGTCCAGCGTTGAAGATGTGGTTGCCTATCTTAACAATAAACAGCCCGGCGACGTTATTTCGCTGTCAGTAACCCGTGACAGCCAGACCCTGACCATTGAAGCGACGCTTGGCGAGTGGCCCGAGTAAACCGCAGCGAACGGAGGCATTTTGAGTGAATAAGAGAAGACTTATGGCATCAGCAGTCAGCCTTGGTGTGGCTCTGGTGCTGGTGACATCCGGCTGCTCCCCGTCCATCCCCGGGCGTACCGTCTCGGAACGGCGTATCGCCAGGATTGACTCCGGGTTTATTGAGGAGTCACTAACCGTAAGCCCTGACATCAGGCGGATTGCCTACTTTGCAGAGAATGACGATGGGCAGTTTGCCGTCATTGATGGTAAGAAGGGAAAGCAATACGAGGCGGCAGGCGACCTCGTCTTCAGCCCGGACAGCCAGCACGTGGCTTATATAGCTATCGCCGATGATAAGCAGTTTGTCGTTGTTGACGGGTCCCCTAGAGAGCAATATGACGGCATCGGGCAGGGCACCATTACCTTCAGTCCGGACAGTCAGCGGCTCGCTTACGCCGTCCTGGTAAGCGATAAGTGGTCTGCCGTTATTGATGGCATCCCCGGGGAGCAATATGACGGGATAGCCAGCCTTACCTTCAGCCCGGACAGCCGGCGGGTGGCTTATATTGCACGGAACGGCGATAACTGGTTCTCTGTAATTGATGGCGTTGAGGGGGAACAGTATGACATCGTGGGAGCCAGCATCTTCAGCCCGGACAGCCAGCGGGTAGCCTACGGCGCCCAGGCCAATGACAGGCAGTTTGTTGTTGTTGATGACACTCCCGGAGAGCAGTATGACGGCGTCGGCGACGGCAGTCTCACCTTCAGCCCGGACAGCCGGCGGCTGGCTTACTTCGCCCAGAATGACAATAAGTGGTTCGCCGTTATTGACGGCAATAACGGGAAGCAATATGACGCCGCCGGCGAGCTCAGCTTCAGCCCGGACAGCCAGCGGGTAGCCTACGGCGCCCAAAATAGGGACAAGGTGCTTGTGGTTATGGATGGCATTGAGGGGGAGCAGTATGACGCCGCCGGCGGGCTCGTCTTCAGCCCGGACAGCCAGCACGTGGCTTACATGGCTATGAGCGGAGACAGGCAGTTTGCCGTGGTTGATGGCACCCCCGGGGAACAGTATGGCGGGGCGGGCGGGGTCACCTTCAGTCCGGACAGCCAGCACGTGGCTTACTTCGCCGAGACAGGAGAAAAGTGGTTTGCCCTTATTGACGGCACTTACGGAGAGCAATATGATGCCGCGGGCGGGCTCGTCTTCAGCCCGGACAGCCAGCACGTGGCTTACTTTGTCCAGTCGGGAGATGAGTGGTTTGTCATCGTTGACGGCATTCCCGGAAGGCAATACTCGGGTTTGAGCCAGGGTGGGATAGCCTTTGATTCCGCCAGCAGGCTACACTACCTAGCGCTGGACGGCGACAAGGTCTATCTGGTGGAAGAAACACTGGATTAGCTTTACCCGCCTGGCAGGACACGCCTGCCGGTCTGCTATCAGGTAGGACAGGCAACAAAAGCCCCGAAGCCCGTGACAACCGGGTAGTCCATGCAGTCCCGCGACGGTACGAACTGGTCGG
>CAYUBP010000052.1:0-7954 GCA_964443115.1 uncultured Dehalococcoidales bacterium
CTCGTCGGGCTCATAACCCGAAGGTCGTTGGTTCAAATCCAACCCCCGCTACCAATGAATCCTAAGATAAAGCACAGCGACATGGCTGTGCTTTATCTTTAGCAAGACAATAAAAAACTCAGCCCTTTACCATTCCATCATGACAGCCAATGATGTATAATAAGGTCTCAGTGGGGCATAGTGAGACGGAAAGAGCTCATAAGATACCTGACCAGTCAGGGTGCTTTTCTCATCAGAGAGGGACGCAGACACAGCATTTATGCAAGGGGAAGATACCGAACAGAAATCCCTCGTCATATTGAAATAGTTGATGAATTAGCAAGAAAGATTTGCCGGGATTTAGAAATCCCATTTCCCAGATGAAGAAGTGGGTTTTTCATGGAATACAGGGCAGTTATAAAAAAGAGCGGTGACTGGTGGATTGGCTGGCTCATTGATTTGCCGGGCGTCAATGCCCAGGAAAAGAGCCGGGAGAAGCTCATAGATTCGCTAAGAATTGGAGCCGAGGACATGCTCAATGTCCCCGTTGAACCAAAAGACGAAGAGGAGTTGGTTAAAATTCAGGTCTGATTCACCACACGGGTGACAGGACCATTGTTTTCAGTGTAATCGGGCATATACATATAGCTGGAGGTAATTCGTGGGCAAGGCTATTGATTTTGAAAAGCAGTTTTTGGAGACGGTATACATTAACCTACCCGGTCCCGTAGAGCCTGAGCCGGGAATGTCCGGCGGAGAGCTACTCCATGGCTTTCTGGCTGAACTTTACAACTCGCCGGATGAGATAAAGAACTACGTCAGTCACCTGTGCCGCCGGTGGAACGTGACCTACCGGCAGTCACCGGACTAATCGCAGCATACCGAGGTCTAGCCCGGGATTCTTTTGATGGTAGCCGGCTTGCTCAAGAATGAGCTCAAAGAGCTATACTCTTTTCTAAGAAGGAACTACCGCGAGCTGGTCGTCCTGGGGTCTGCCACCCTGTTTTTGACCCTCAACGAATACAATCCGGTCTGGAAGCTGTGGTTCAGCGGCGACCTGTATTATGCCTTTATGCCGCTCCTGGTCATTCTCGCCCTGTTGCGGGAGAACCCGCTGGACTTCGGCATCCGTCCGGGTAACGCCCGCGTGTGGGGTATTTATACCGTTGTAACCTGCCTTATTGCGCTGCCGGTAGTCTATCTTGCTTCCCGTACCTCTACGTTCCAGAGCTATTACACAATAGAACAGTTCAGTCCCCTGAGATACTTCCTTGAGACTATTGCCTATCTTCTAGCCTGGGAATTCATATTCCGCGGCTTTCTTCTTTTCGGCTTAAGGAGCAGGCTGGGAGAGTTGAGCATACTGGTGCAGATGCTCCCCTTTGCCCTCCTCCACATTGGAAAGCCTGAGGTGGAAACGATAAGCACCATCGTGATGGGCGTCTATCTTGGCTATATCGCCTACCGCGGGAACTCGTACTGGCCCGCCTTTTTCGTTCACCTGTTCATCAATGTCTCGCTGGTATTCTTCGTCAACCTCTGATATTAACCAATTCTTAACAATACCCTGCTATACTCCCATCAAAGACTTTTAAGGAGGCTTCCCCATGGGTCTAGTCCGCAGGGCCACCCGCAATCTGGTGCGCAGTCCCCTCCGCACCGGCGGTATAATCGCCATCCTGACTGTAAGCATCAGCCTGGCACTGATTATGCTCACCGTTCACGGCGCCGCCCAGAACCAGCTTGAGTCAATAGGGGGAGACATCGGCACCGAAATCCAGGTGCGCCCGGCGGGCGCTTTCGGTCTCATGGGCGGCGGCGAGCCGCTGGACGAGGCTAAGGTCGCCCAACTGTCCGGCATAGCCCACGTGGTCTCCGTTCAGGAGAGCGTCCAGACCATGTATACCGGCGATGCCCTTGAGTCCGCGGTTGAGATGGGCACGCTGGGCAGGCGCTGGCAGGGCCAGACCGGAGAAGCCCCGGGTGGCACTGAGGGCGGCACTGAGCTCCCCGAGGTACCGCTGGGTGGGGCCGCTTCCAGGATGGGTATAACCGTTATGGGCTTTGACCCGGCGACCGAAGACCCGGTGCTGATGGGCGACGCCCGCATGACAATAGAAGAGGGCCGCTACTTCACTGCCGGAGAGGCCGACGCCGATGTCGTCGTCATCGGTCAAGCCCTGGCGGAAAAGAACGGGCTGGCTGTTGGCTCCGAGGTAGATATTAACGGCACACCGGTTGAGGTCATCGGTATCTATACCAGCGGGCAGACGTTCGGCGATAACATGCTGGTGCTGCCTATAGACACTGCCCAGCGCCTGTTTGAACTGGCGGGGGCAACATCCGTGACGATAACTGCTGACTACATTGATAACGTGGAGGCGGTAGTTGCCGGCATAAGGGGGATTTTCAGCGAGGACGAGGCTGACGTTGTCACCACCGCCGACACGTATGAGCGGATAAACCAGTCCGTAGTAAACGCCGGCAACGCCAGCCAGACCGGCATGATGGCGGCTTTCCTGGTGGCGGCGGTGGTAATCCTGTTCTCCGTCATCCTTATGGTGCGCCAGCGGGTAAGGGAAATCGGCATACTTAAAGCAATCGGCGCCTCCAACCGCCACATCGGGTTCCAGTTCACCGCGGAGACCTTCGGCATGAGCATCGTGGCGGCTATCGTTGGCGCCCTGGTCACTTTCCCGCTTGCCCAGCAGGTAGCTAATTTGCTTGTCAGCAGCCCGAACAGCCCGGCAGGATTTTCAGGGATGGCTGATGGCTTCGCCCGCGGAGGTGCCTTCGGCGGCGGCTTCACTTCATTCGGCGGGATTGATATCGCCGTATCACCGGAGATTTTCCTGTATGCCCTGGGCATGGCAGTAGCCCTGGCAGTTGTCTCCAGCATATTCCCATCCTGGTACATATCACGGGTCAGACCGGCGGAGGTGTTGCGCAATGAGTAATGATAACGAGATGATTATCATCGTTGACGGGCTTGTCAAGCAGTTCAAGTCAGGCTCCGTAGCCGTGCCCGCAGTGGACGGCGTCAGCTTCAGGCTGCCCCGGGGCAAGATGCTGGCGCTCAGGGGCTCCAGCGGCTGCGGCAAGACCACCCTACTGAACCTTATCGGCGCCCTGGACAAGCCCACCGCCGGCAGCATTACAGTTGACGGAATCAAGGTCTCCGAAATCCGCGGCAAAGAAGAGGTAGACTACCGGCTGAAGAAGGTCGGCTTCGTCTTCCAGGCATACAACCTCATACCCAACCTCACCGCCATAGAGAACGTCATGCTGCCTATGGAGCTTCTGGGCATGAAGCGCAACGGGCAGGAAGATAAGGCACGCAAGCTGCTGGAAAGAGTGGGAATTGATGCCATCCGCCAGGCCCGCCGCCCCACCCGTCTTTCCGGCGGCGAACAGCAGAGGGTAGCTATTGCCCGGGCGCTTGCAAATGACCCCCCAATAATCCTGGCGGATGAGCCTACCGGCAACCTGGACTCAAAGACCGGCAAGCGCATCGTTGAGCTGCTACACAGCCTTATCCAGGACGGCAGAACCGTCATCATCGCCACACACGACTCTGATATCGCTGCCCGGGCGGATACAGTAATAGAGATGATGGACGGCAAAGTAATCGCCGGCTAAAGTCAAGCCCTGGCATTTGTCACCGCCCCTTACTTGGTGCTAATATATTAGCAGATTCACCATGCTGCTGACTGATGATACACTCCGAACCATAGCTTGCCGCATCATGCATTCCCCGAACGAGACCGACCACTGTTCAGAAAGAGATATTATCCAGTGAACTGGGCTAGCGCCGCCTTACTCAGCTCCGGTATTCTCGGCATCGTCAACATAGTTGATAGCCATCTCCTCACACGACGAATGCCCAGCCTTGCCTCTTTCCTGCTGCCGGCAGGGATGTTCCACCTCATCTACGGCACTGCACTATTCTTCATCTTCCCGTTTCCCGAGGGAGCGGGGACATACCCGCTGGCAATAGCCATAGCCTCAGGTGTTGTCCGCGCCATATCCATAACCATCATGCTCTACACCATGACCCGCGAGGAAATATCACAGGTAGTACCGGTGGTCTATACCTACCCCGTCTTTGTCGCTATTGCGGCGGTCATGCTCCTGGACGAGAGACTGGTCTACCTGCAATGGCTGGCGATAGCTGTTGTGGCTGCCGGAGTGGTACTGATTTCCCTGAAGAGGGGACCATCTGGCAGGAGAGCCCGGCTGTTTCGTTCCTTCGGTCTGCTCCTCCTGTCCAGCCTGCTCCTGGCGGCGGCAGATGTTACCGCGAAATACGCCCTGGACTATTTTTCCTCGTGGAACATGTACTCCCTGAGCGTAGTGGCTATGTCCGCCACGTTTATTGCCACGTCCTTACGGGGCAATACCCTCCGGGAACTGCGCTCCATGCCGCGGCTTGGCTCAGCGTTGACTATCATCGCCTGTAATGAACTGCTCACTCCGGCGGGGATAGTGCTCTCCTTCTGGGCAATAGAGCACGGGCAGGTATCACTGGTATCAACTATCCTTGCCAGCCGTCCCATCTTCGTCTTCCTCTACGCCCTGATACTGAGCCGTATCTGGCCGGCATTTCTCAACCAGCAGCTAACAAGAGGCGCACTACTCGTGCGGTTTGTCGCTACCGCTATGATTGTCAGCGGGGTAGCGGTTATCTACCTGGCTTAACATCGGGGTGAGAGGATTTGAACCTCCGACCTCAGCGTCCCAAACGCTGCGCGCTAAACCAGCTGCGCCACACCCCGTAGCCAAAGTATAGCAATGCAACCGGTAAACGGCAATAGCTAGGCTTCCCGGCAGTCGGGGCAAAGGTCAAAGGCGTCGGCGGACAGCCCCGCCCGTTTGATGATGTAATCCAGCTGCTTTTCCGGCGCCCAGTACTGGCCACAGCGGGCGCACTTCTTCAGCTTGAACTCCATCACGCTGTGGGGCATGGTGATTTTTCTGATGCCGTCAACATCCTCAAAGGTAATTGCCCCGGTGGGACAGACGTAAGCGCAGGAGCCGCAGGCAATACAAGCCTCAGAGGAATCATAGAACGGAATCGCCATCTGCCTGTCCACGCCCCGGTTGACCAGGCTGATTGCCGAGACCCCGACGGTCTCCTGGCATACCCTGGTGCACAGGGCGCATAGTATGCACTTCCGGTTGTTCTCCTCCAGGGGGAACCTCGTCTTCTCAACACCCAGCCTGGCAGCCAACTCCTGCAAAACCTCCGAGTCAGGGCACCGCGCAAGCAGCAACTCCACTACCAGGCGGCGGACAGCGGTGACCCGCGGCGTATCGGTCTTGACTACCAGCCCGTCTTCTACCGGGTACAGACAGGAGGCGACCAGCCTCCCCCGTCCCCGGCGGGTAATCTCCACCAGACACAGCCGGCAGGCACCATAGGCAGCTACCTCCTCGTGATAGCATAGAGCCGGTATGTAGATGTTGTTGTCCCTGGCAACCTCCAGTATGGTTTTCTCTTCTTCAGCCTGGATTTCCCGTCCGTCTATCGTTAATGTCACCATCTTACTTACCTTTACCTTACTTCTATCGCCCCGAGCTTACAGGCTTCATAGCAAGCCCCACACCTGATACATCTATCTTGATCCATTGCTACCGGCTTCTTCTTCCCCCGGGATGTTATCGCTCCCACGGGGCAGACTCTTATACACTGTCCGCACCCAGGGCACTTCTCCTCAATAATGGCGTACGTGACCAGTTCCTTGCAGACACCAGCCGGGCACCTCTTCTCCTTGATGTGAGCCTCGTACTCGTCCCGGAAATATCGTATGGTAGACAGCACCGGGTTGGGCGCCGATGTACCCAGCCCGCACAGTGAGCCGTCAATTATCCCCTGGGACATCTGCTCCAGCAGCTCAATATCCCCGTCTTTTCCCCGCCCCTCGGTAATATCGGTGAGTATCTGGCTCATCCGCTTGAGCCCCTCGCGGCAGGGGACGCATTTACCGCACGACTCCCCCTCCAGGAAGCTGATGAAATACCGGGCGATATCCACCATACAGGTGTTCTCGTCCATGACGATCATCCCGCCAGAACCCATCATTGATCCCGCCTTGGCTAGCGCATCAAAGTCCACCGGCAGGTCAAGCAGGCTCTTCGGAATGCACCCGCCCGACGGCCCCCCCGTCTGCACGGCTTTAAACTCCTTGCCATCGGGAATACCGCCGCCGATGTCATAGACAATCTCCCTCAGGGTTATGCCCATCGGCACTTCCACCAGCCCGGTGTTATTAATCTTCCCCACCAGGGAGAAAATCTTCGTCCCCTTACTACCCGCCGTCCCGATTGCCGAAAACCAGCCGGCACCATTATTTATTATCAGGGGGACATTAGCCCAGGTCTCAACGTTATTCAGGTTTGTCGGTCTCTCCCATAAGCCCTTATCCGAGGTATGAACGTACTTGGCTCTCGGCTCGCCGACCTTGCCCTCCAGAGACGCCATCAGCGCCGTTGACTCGCCGCAGATAAAAGCCCCGCCGCCACGGTTTATCCTCACCGTGAAATCAAAGCCGGAGCCCATTATGTTCTTACCCAGAAGCCCATAGTCTTCAGCCTGCCTGATGGCTATACCAGCATTCTCCACCGCCAGGGGGTACTCGTTGCGGACATAGATATACCCCTCGCTGGCGCCAATAGCGTAGGCACCGATTATCATCCCCTCAAGAACGCTGTGGGGATTCCCCTCCAGCAGGCTCCTGTCCATGAAAGCGCCGGGGTCACCCTCATCGGCATTGCAAATCACATACTTTATGTCACCTTGCGCCCGGCGGGTGCTCTCCCACTTTGCGCCGGTGGCGAAGCCGCCGCCGCCGCGCCCCCGCAGCCCGGACTTCTTGATTTCCCCAATTATCTGCTCCGGCGACATCGCCAGCGCCTTAGCCAGAGCCGAATAACCACCCAGAGCCAGATAGTCATCAATTTGTGCAGGGTCAATCCGGGAGTTGTTGGCTAACAGCAGGCGCTTCTGCTTCTTGTAGAAAGGTACTTCGCTCTCGTGTTTAATCCTCTTGCCGGTCTCCGGGTCCTGGTAAAGCAACCCGTTAACCACCGCGCCGCCCACGATAGTCCGGGAGACTATCTTGCTTACATCCTCCTCCTTTACCCTCTGGTAGAAGATGCCCTCCGGCTCAATGACAACCAGTGGGCCCCGCTCGCAGAATCCGGGGCAGCCGGTTACCCTGAGCTCTACCCTGTCCTTCAGCCCCTGCTCCTCTATTTCCTTCCGGAAACTGGCAATGACTTTTGACGCCCCAAGGGCAAGGCATCCCGTCCCTCCGCATATCGTGATGCCGGGCTTTTCAGGGTCTCTCCGGCTAGTTATCGCCTCTCTCAGCCTCTCCAGCTCATCAGCAGAGTTTAACCTACTCAATGTCTGCTCCTTTATTTGTAGCCGTCCAGCAGGGACTTGACCTTATCGGCGCTCATCCCGCCGGAGTGCTCTCCGTCAATAATCACTATGGGCCCCAGGGCACAGGCGCCAACGCAGTTGACCCGCTCCAGGGTATACCTGAGGTCTTTTGTCGTCTCCCCCGCCGCAATCCCCAGCTCCCGCTCAATCGTATCCATGACTCTGCCCGCACCCCGCACGTGGCAGGCGGTACCCAGGCAGACATGAACCAGGTGCCGCCCCCTGGGCTTCAGGCTGAAGGCTTTGAAAAAGGTGCCCACACTGTACACCTGGCTCAGGGCAACGTTCAGGCACCGGCTCACCTCTTCCAGGGCTTCACGGGGCAGGTAGTTGTACTCCGCCTGTATGTCCTGCAGTATGGATACCAGCATACCGACGTCGCGCTGGTACTTATTTACAATTCGCTCCACAGTCTTCGCTGTCCGGTCACTCTTGACCTTCATTCCGCTTTCTCCTTGAGCCTGGCATATTCTGCACGCACCCGCTGCTGAATCTTTTCAACAGCATCCGGGGGCAGATGGCGAAACC
>CAYUBP010000053.1:0-7924 GCA_964443115.1 uncultured Dehalococcoidales bacterium
GATAATGAGCGGTGACTGGAGTTCAGACGTGTGCTCTTCCGATCTACCGCCGATATTGGTCTTACCGCCTACGGTAAGACCTTGGAGGAAGCGTTTGCCAATGCCGCCTACGGTATGTTCTCTATCATGGTTGACCTTGGCAGTGTTGCCGAAAAAGAGTCACGCACCGTGGGGCTTGAGCAGGCCGAGATAGAGACCTTGCTTTTTGACTGGCTGAACTCTCTGCTCTATTATTTTGATGTTGACGGGCTCCTGTTCAGGAGGTTTGACGTCCGGCTCTCTGGTAGCAGCCTTGCGGCGACCTGCTACGGAGAGAAATACAACCCGTCCCGGCACCAGCTCAAGCTGGGGATAAAGTCAGCTACTTATCATATGCTGAGCATTGACAGGGAGAAGAACCGGGTGCGGGTCATCTTTGACGTATAGGGCTGACGGGGAGGTAACATGACGGGGTGGAGTGGGCCTCTGGAGAAGGTAGACGGCTACCGGTGGCGGATACCTACAAGCTACAAGGCAGGTATGCGCGTTCCGGGGCTGATTTATGCCGACCGGAAGATGCTGGAGCACATCATGGAGGAGCAGGCACTGGAGCAGGTGGCGAATGTAGCCTTTCTGCCGGGGATAGTGGGCTACTCCCTCGCCATGCCCGATATCCACTGGGGCTACGGTTTCCCTATCGGCGGCGTGGCGGCGGTGAGGCTTGATGACGGAGTTGGCTCTCCGGGGGGGGTGGGGTTTGACATAAACTGTGGCGTCCGCCTGCTCCGCACCAATCTCGCCGGCGAGCAGGTCATCCCCAGAATCAAGGAGCTGGTTGACACCCTCTATAAAAACGTCCCATCCGGTCTGGGTTCCACGGGGAGAATAAGGTTGCGCAGGGGCGAGATTGATGAGGTAATGGTCAAGGGTTCGCGTTGGGCGGTGGAGATGGGGTATGGAAGGCCCGAAGATTTGGAGACGACCGAGGACAACGGCGAAATGCCCGGGGCTGACCCTGGCCGGGTGAGCGGGAAAGCCAGAGAGCGCGGTATCCCGCAGCTCGGAACGCTGGGTTCGGGGAACCATTTTCTTGAGGTGGCCCTGGTGGACGAGATATTTGAGGTGGATACGGCACGGGTGATGGGTATTGACCGGGTTGGACAGGTGATGCTGCTCGTTCATTGCGGCTCACGCGGGTTGGGTCACCAGGTGGCGGATGATTATATAAAAGTAATGCTGGATGCCATGAGGCAGTATAATATCAGCGTCCCTGACCGGCAGCTTGCCTGCAGTCCAGTTAAATCTCCCCAGGGCGAGGCATACATGGCTGCCATGAGATGTGCCGCCAACTATGCCTGGGCAAACCGCCAGTGCATCGCTCACTGGGTGCGGCAGTCCTTCTGCCAGGTAATGGGTATGTGCGAGGCGGATGCCGGGCTGGAGCTTATCTATGATGTGGCTCATAACATAGCCAAGATTGAAGAGCACACAGTTGACGGGCGCAAGGTGAAGCTCTGCGTTCACCGCAAGGGGGCGACCCGGGCATTCCCCGCCGGTCACCCGGTACTGCCGGCAAAGTATTATAAAATCGGGCAGCCGGTGCTTATCCCCGGGGACATGGGGCGCGTCTCCTATGTGCTGGTGGGTACGGAGCAGGCGATGAAAGATACCTTTGGCTCTACCTGTCACGGTGCAGGCAGGGTGAGGAGCCGGGGGGCTGCCAAGAGAGCGGTCAGGGGCAGCGACGTCCTGCATGAGCTTGAAGCCCGGGGGATTATGGTGAGGACGGGGAGCCTGTCCGGTCTGGCAGAGGAGGCATCCATTGCCTATAAAGATGTTACCGAGGTGGTTGGAGTAGCTAACGGCACTGGCATATCCCGCATTGTCGCCAGGACGAAGCCAATCGGTGTCATCAAGGGCTAGCCGTAACTGGAGTGAGTGCAGGTAGTAGCGTCCCCGTGCCACACCAGAAATGGGGAGGGGAGGGTGAAACCACCCTCCCCTTTTAAGTACCGCTGGTTAAGGAAGCGGTTTCTACCGCCAGGGGTCAATGCACCTGGCAATCCCCTTACCGCCGCTAAATACCATGCAGGACTCATCGCCGGGGTGAATGGAGACGATGACAAGCTGCTGGTCGGCGGGGCCAAAGACGTGGATGGGGGCATCCGCTGAAAGCTGGTTGTAGGGTTTACCGGATACCGGCTCTATAGCGGTGCCGCCGGCGGTATGCTCGTCATACCAGCCGAACTTTTGGTACTGGGAGAGAGTCACTACCCCGCGCTCATAAACCCACTGGTAGAACTCGTCCTTGGTATCAAAGCCGTAGAGCTTGAGCATTGCCGCCATGTCGGGATGGATAGTAAAGCACATCGGGCCCTGGGGGCCGACCGCGCTTGCCCAGCCGGGTATGGACTCGCCATATGCCGTAGTGTTGGGAATGAGCGACCACTGCATCATGTATTCCATGAAGTTGTAGATGCCGGGTTCGTCTATTCCCAGCTTGCGGGCAATGCCGCCGTGGCCTGAGTTCAGCGACCGGAAGGATGACGGGGCGAAGGTCGTCATCAGCACTGAGCTGTGCTGGCAGAGCATGATGACGCTTTCGTCTGCCTCGTAGCCCATGTCCTCGTTCATCCCCACCCAGCCGTCAGGTAGCATTTCGCTGTCCTTGGCATAGAGCAACTCGGCACGGTTAAAGGGGTGGCCCTGGTTGGTGTCGGTAGAGCCTACCATGGCACCGCCAAGGTTGTGTAGGCAGGGACAGCCTGCCCGGCGCATTTGGTAGATATTATAGCATGGCTTGTCAAGCCGGAATCTTGCCATGTGTAACGGGCTTTTCTCGCAATGACAGATTTCGCTAACCAAGGGCAAGAAGGACCGGGTACTTAAGAGCGGTTGACAGTAGAGACTGTTGTGCTAAAATATATGTGGACGTAATAAGGTAAAGCCAGCACCGTTAGTCCCCGCTGACATAGTCTTTCACGTCGCCGTTGTCGGGCGCAGATTTTAGTAACGGCCCTCTCCTCGTCAAGGGAGGTTTCTCATGTTTGCACGGGAGCTTGAAATGCAAGAAGTGATTTATGCCTTGGCTATTGTCGTTATTGCTATTCTGGCATCCTGGCTTGTCCACCGTCTCCTGCGTAAGTTGGTGCGCCGGCTGGGGTCGGGACTTGGCAGTATGCTGGTGGAGGCTTTGCGATGCCCTGTCTTCACTGGCATACTCCTCTCCGGTGTCTATTTTGCTATCCTGTTTCTGCCTTTTCAGCCATCTCTCGGGCGAGGAATAAGCAGGGGGCTTCATGCCGCCTTCATCCTTCTGGCTGCCTGGGGAGGGGTGATATTGCTTGACAGCCTGTACCGGTGGCTTAAGACTGAGGTGGCGGCAAAGACCCGGAACCCCATTGACGACTGGGTTGTTTCAATATTGAGGGTGCTTACTCCTCTGCTGGCGGCTCTCATTGTAATCCTAGGTATTCTGGGACTGTATGATGTTGAGGTCGGCGGGGCTAGGGACTGGCTTATTGCGCATGGCAGCCGCATTGCCATAATCGTCTTTCTTTCCCTGGTGGCTCTTTCTGTCATCAGCAGGGCAATCACGCCGGCAATCAGAGGCTTTGTCTTCCGCGGGGGTACCGGACAGACGGAGGAGGAAAACAGGAAGCGGGTGGAGACACTGAGCAATGTCATGGTGACGACAGCGCAGGTATTCATCATTGTTATCGCCGGCTTCGTTATCCTTTCCGAGCTCGGCATTGATATTGCACCCATACTGGCCGGCGCAGGAGTGGTGGGTATTGCCGTCGGCTTTGGTGCCCAGACTCTGGTCAAGGATATACTGTCCGGTCTGTTCATTATCATGGAGAACCAGTACCGGGTTGGTGATGTGGTTACCGTAGCCGGTATTTCAGGGCTGGTGGAGCAGATTGACCTCCGCCGCACCGTCTTACGGGATCTTGACGGCATTATCCACGTAGTATCCAATGGGGACATACGAATCGCCAGCAATTTTACCAAGGAGTTGTCCCGGGTCAATCTCAATATAAGCGTTGGCTATAAAGAAGACCTGGACCATGTCATCGCCGTAATAAACCGTGTCTGCGCGGAGATAGCCGCCGACCCGGTCTGGGAGCCTCTGATTATGAATACACCCCAGGTGCTGCGGGTAAATAACTTGGGGGATTCCGGTATTGAGCTGAAGATTCTGGGCGATACCAAACCAGGCAAGCAATGGGATGTGGCGGGTGAAATAAGGAAGCGGATAAAGAAAGCCTTTGATGAGGAAGGTATTGAGATACCGTGGCCACACACCAAGGTCTATTTCGGCAATTCCCTGACACTCTCCGGTAGGGAGCAGGAGGGAGGTGGCAATGTGGACAAAAGAGGCGCTGAGTGACCTGGTTAAAGCCAGACTTCCTGGCTATCTTTTTGTGGTGGTATCCAACCGCGAGCCGTATGTTCATACCTTTGCTGGCAGGGAGGTAAAGTGTCTGGTGCCACCCAGCGGGCTGACGGCGGCTCTGGAGCCGGTCATGCGTGCCTGCGGCGGCACCTGGGTCGCCCACGGCAGCGGTGATGCGGACAGGGAGGTGATGGATGGGGGCTGCAAGGTGGGCGTGCCTCCCGGAGACCCACATTATCATCTCAGGCGGGTCTGGCTAACCAAGGAGGAAGAGAACGGCTATTATTTCGGCTTCTCTAACGAAGCCCTCTGGCCGCTCTGCCATATCGCCTATACCAGGCCGGTGTTCCGCGAGTCAGACTGGAACACTTACAAGAAGGTAAACCGGCTTTTTGCCGACCAGGTGCTGGAAGAAGTAGGCAACCGGAAAGCCTTTGTCTTTATCCAGGACTATCACCTGGCTCTGCTTTCCCGCCTGATTAAAGAGGAGAACCCGGATATCGTTACCGCCCAGTTCTGGCATATCCCGTGGCCCAATCCCGAGGTTTTCCGTGTCTGTCCCTGGCAGGATGAGATTCTGCACGGGCTTCTTGGCAACGACCTGCTTGGCTTCCATATCCGTTACCATTGTAATAACTTCATGGACACGATAGACCGGTCAATAGAAGCGCGAGTTGACCGGGAGAGCTATGAGGTAGTCTGTGGTGGGAAGAGGACAGCAGTGCGCCCCTTCCCGATAAGTATTGATTTTGAGGCTGTATCCAGGGATGCTCAGAGCCAAGAGGTTGCTGCCGAGATTAAGGGGCTGAAGAGCTGGCTGGGTCTTGGAGAGGAGAAAATAGGGTTCGGGCTTGACCGTATTGACTATACCAAGGGAATACCCGAGCGGCTGAGGGCAGTTGACCGCTTTTTTGAGAAGTATCCGGCTTACAGGGAAAGGCTGGTCTTCATCCAGGCTGGCGTCCAGAGCCGGATTCATATCCCTGCCTACCGGAGGCTTAATGATGAGGTTGATAACCTGGTAGAGGACGTTAACTGGAAATATGGCACCGGGCACTGGAAGCCGGTTATCTACCTTCAAGAGAATCTCCCGCCCAGGACACTGATGGCGCTGCGCTGTCTGGCTGATTTCTGCGTTGTCAGTTCCCTTCATGACGGTATGAATCTGGTCGCTAAAGAGTTCGTCGCCAGCCGTTTTGACGAGGACGGCGTCCTGGTTTTGAGTCCGTTCACCGGTGCTGCCCGGGAGCTGAATGATGCCTTGCTGGTGAATCCCCACGCTCCTGACCACCTGGCGGAGGCTATTAAAGAATCGCTGGAGATGCCCCGGGAGGAGAGGCAGAGGCGGATGGTAAAGATGCGCCAGTTAGTCCGGGAGAACAACGTCTATAAGTGGGCGGCGGATATCATTAACGAGCTGCTCAAGCTTGAATCTGGAGAGTGACTTGGAGCATCTTCTCTCGGCATGGCCTGAAGTTGTCTGGCAACTTCAGAAAGCCCGGCGAATTCTGCTTCTCTCGGACTACGATGGCACTCTCACCCAGATTGTGGAGAGGCCAGAGTTGGCATATCTGCCGGAGGGTGTCAGGATGCTGCTTAAGGCTCTCCGGTATCAGCCCCGGTTCAGGGTAGGGGTAATCAGCGGCCGGGCGCTGTCTGACCTTAAGAGCCGGGTGGGTGTCCGTGGTATAATATATGCTGGAAACCACGGGCTTGAGATGGAGGGGCCCGGGGTTAGCTTTGTAAATCCTCTTGCCGAGGAAATGAAGCCTGTCCTGCGGGTTATGCACCAGGTGCTGAAGGCGGCTCTGCTCAGAAGCCGGGGGGTTCTGGTGGAAGATAAGGGGCTTACCCTGAGCGTCCACTACCGCGAGGTTCCCGTGGATAAAGCCGATGAGGTGCAGGACTCCTTCCAGCGCATCGTCGGTGGTGCCCAGGCGGCCGGTCAGGTCAGGATAACCTCGGGTAAGAAGGTGTACGAGGTCCGCCCGGCGGTGGACTGGGACAAAGGGAAGGCGATAAGACTGCTGATGAAGAAATATGGTAAGGGTGGTAGAGAGAGCGGGCTGGTACCGGTATACCTGGGCGATGACCTTACCGACGAGGACGGTTTCCGTGTTATTGATAAGTACGGAGCTGGTATTTCGGTATTTGTGGGCGAGGCAGACCGGCAGAGCTCTGCCCGCTATTTCTTGAGGTCACCGGAGGAAGTGAGCCGTTTTCTGGAGAGACTGCTGGAGTATGTCCAGAGGGGATGACGTTCCTGAAAGGAGCTAAATATGGAAAGAGAGGTAAAACACTGTCCCTACTGCGTGGGCAAGGCTGAGCTAAAGAAGTTGAGCGATGGTCAGTATTACATAGAGTTGTACTATTGTAATAACTGCAAAATCTACTTTCAGGTAGTTCACTATGAGGTCCAGGACTAGAGCGACTCTAGAGTGATGCGCCGATGGATGCCGTAATCGATTTCTTAGCCGAAAACTGGAGGCTGGTGGCTATCCCGACAGCAGTCTTTGTGCTTGCCGTGATTGCCCTGTTCTGGCTCCGGAGCCTGGTTTATAGCTCGTTTGAACGTTGGCTCAACAAGCGGAGATGGCCCACGGATAGAGTACTGTCTGCTATAAGGTTGCCCTCCGTTTTCTGGTGCCTGATATTAGGCGCTTACCTGGCTATTGCCGTATCCGCCATACCGGCAGACTGGAAGAGCCCGCTGGGCAAGGGGCTGTGGACTCTACTGCTGGTCACCATAACTATCTCATTGCTTATAGTCTTGCGGGGGCTGGTTCAGTTCTACGGTCTCAGGTACAGGCTGCCCTGGCATGTCATCGTGCTCATCAGAAATATTGTCAGAATCAGTCTTCTTATTATTGCCGTGCTGGTGCTGCTGGGCATCTGGGGAGTGCCGGTTACCCCTCTGCTGCTGTTTGTGGTGGTGGCTATTCTGGCGGCGGTGCTCGCTTTCCGGGATGCGGTGCCCAATATTGTTGCCGGTTTCCAGATTAGCGCCGGTCAGCAGATCAAGGAGGGCGATTACATCAAGCTGGAAACCGGCGAGGAGGGCTACGTCGCCCAGATAGGGTGGAGGAATACCTCTATTAAAGGCTTGGACGAGAGCCTGGTTACCATCCCCAATAGCCGTCTTGTTGAGAAGACAGTCGTTAACTACGGGCACCCGTTAAAGCGGGCACAGGAGCCATTCCGCTTTTACAGCCGGACACACCTGACTGAGCTTACCGGGCTTCAGGCAAAGAACCTGCGGGAGCTGGTAGATATTCTGAAAACGGTGTCCGAGTCCGTAGTCTACTATCATACCCACCGTTTTCTGGAAGAGCACCATTACCTGACCCCCGAGCCGTCAAACGACTTCGGCACCTGGGTGGCTGATGCCCTTGGGGATAGGGTCCTGGGAGAGAGGCTTGCCAGTGTGGACACCTTTGCCTTTCCCAATCTGGGGGCGCTGCGGGAGAGGCTGGTGGGCATAATTGAGGAGTATATCGCCGGTGGGCAGGATTCCCGGCAAGCGATGCCGGGGAGAGAGTTCTATTT
>CAYUBP010000054.1:0-7913 GCA_964443115.1 uncultured Dehalococcoidales bacterium
TCCGCTCCCCAGAATGACTTTTGAGGCAACCTCTCTTTACAGGGGAAGGGGCCAGTGTGGTTTAGTCTCTTACGCTTCCTTGTTGAGGTTAGCCAGGAACTCGGCGTTGGACTTTGCCCTCGCCATCCGCTCCAGTATCCGCTCCATGGCTTCGGAGAAATTTACCGAGTCCGATGAAATCATGGCTGCCATACGCCGCAGCAGCCACACCTGCTTCAGGGTGCTATCGTCCAGGAGCAGCTCCTCGCGCCTGGTGCCGCTGCGCTGGATGTCTATTGCCGGGAAGATTCGGCGCTCGGACAGCCGGCGGTCAAGGTGTAGCTCCATGTTGCCGGTCCCCTTGAACTCTTCGTAGATAAGCTCATCCATGCGGCTGCCGGTATCAATGAGGCAGGTGGCGATAATGGTGAGTGAGCCGCCTTCGTCGGTGTTGCGGGCGGCGCCGAAGAAGCGCTTGGCGGGGTGCAAGGCACTCGGGTCAATGCCCCCGGAAAGGGTACGGCCGCTGGGGGGCATTGCCAGGTTGTAGGCGCGGGTGAGCCGGGTGATGCCGTCAAGCAGGATAAACACGTCCTTGCCTGTCTCCACCATTCGCTTGGCTCTCTCCAGCGCCAGCTCAGCCACCCGGGTCTGGTTCTCCACCGGCTCGTCAAAGGTGGCGGCTACCACCTCCCCTCTGACGGAGCGAGTCATGTCGGTGACCTCCTCGGGGCGCTCGCCAATCAGGCAGACCATGATGTGGATGTCGTTATAGTTGGTGGCAGCCGCATTGGCGATGGACTTGAGCAGCATGGTCTTACCCGCCTTGGGCGGTGATACGATTAGCCCCCGCTGTCCCCGTCCAATCGGTGCGATGAGGTTCACCAGTCGTGTGGACAGGTCGCCGCCCCCGGCTTCTAGGTTAATCAGCTTGTCGGGAAAGGTGGGGGTAAGCGAGCTGAAGCGGGACCGGCTCCTGGTAATCTCCGGGTTGAGGTCGTTAATCAGCTCTATACGGAGCAGGCTGAAGTATTTCTCGCCATTCTTGGGTGGTCTGCCCTGACCGGCGACCATATCGCCGGTGCGCAGCCCGAAGCGGCGAATCTGAGACTGGGAGACGTAGGTATCATTGGAGCTGGGCAGCAGCGTGCTTTGCCTCAGGAAGCCGTAGCCGTCATTCATTATCTCCAGGATGCCGCTGACGAAGACGTAGCCCTGCTGCTCGGCGCTTGTCTGGAGCAGGCGCATGATTATGTCCTGCTTCTTGAGACCGGTATAGCTTGAGAGTCCCATCTCCTTTGCCAGCTCAATCAGCTCGTCCTTGGTCTTGTGTTCCAGTTCGGTGATGTTCATAAGCAGCCTCGTTTCTATGTATTACGGTAGCAGAATACCCTGGCAGTCAGCCAGGAAGCGGGCGACGCCAATGTCAGTGAGCGGGTGGTGTATCATCTGCATCAGCACGCTGAACGGTACAGTGGCAATGTGAGCCCCGGCTCTGGCGGCAGCCAGGCAGTGCTGCGGGTGGCGGATGCTGGCGGCAATCACCTCGGTCGGCATCTGGTAGGATTTAAAGACGTTAACAATATCCCGGACTACCTCCATGCCGTCGTGGTTGATGTCATCCAGCCTGCCCACAAACGGGCTGACATAGGCGGCTCCCGCCAGCGCCCCGAGCAGTGCCTGGTTCAGCGTGAAGCACAGGGTGAGGTTGACCTTTATATTATCCTTAGCCAGGGCTGAGGTTGCCTCCAGGCCTTCTGTGGTCGCCGGTATCTTGATGACCACGTTGGGTGCCCAGGAAGCGATGCGGTGAGCCTGCTCAATCATTGCCTGGGCTCCGGAGCACAGCACCTCGGCGGAAACCGGTCCCGGGACAATGGAACAGATTTCCCTGATGGCAGCCCTGTAGTCAGACATGCCCTCCTTGGATATCAGGCTGGGATTGGTGGTGACGCCGCTGACGACGCCCAGCCTGGCGGCTTGCCTGACCTGGCTAATATTTGCGGTGTCCAGAAAGATACGCATTAAGACTCCTTAATAATATTATGTGGAAAGAGGGAGCGGCGGTTGTGCACCCTCCCGCAATACTTCTTTGGCAGCGCCGATAAATTCACGGAACAGGGGGTGGGGTTTACCGGGGCGGGAGCGAAATTCCGGGTGGAACTGGCAGCCGACCATCCAGGGGTGCCCGGTTAGCTCGCAGACCTCTACCAGCCGCCCGTCAGGTGAAAGCCCGCTGCAGACCATCCCCGCCTGCTCCAGTTGCTTGCGGAACTCGTTATTCAGCTCAAAGCGGTGCCGGTGGCGCTCGTAGACCTCGGCTTCTCCGTAGCCCTCACCTGCCCGGCTGCCCTTTACCAGCTGGCAGCAATAGTTGCCCAGGCGCATGGTGCCCCCCTTATCGGCGAGCGCCTTTTGTTCGGGAAGGAGGTCAATTACCGGGTATTTGGTATCGGCGTCAAACTCGGTGGAATTAGGCTCGCTTGAACCGAGGACATGGCGGGCGAACTCAATCACCATGGTCTGCATTCCCAGGCATAGCCCCAGGTAGGGGACGTTGTTCTCCCGGGCATAGGTGGCTGCCTTAATCATGCCCTCTATGCCCCTCACCCCGAAGCCGCCGGGGACGACGATGCCTTGGGCTTTGGCGAGCAGGGCTTCCCCACCCTCCTTTTCCAGTGTCTCAGATGAGACCCAGTGCAGTTCAATGTCGCGGTTGTGATAGAGTGCCGCATGATGGAGGGCTTCACGGACTGAAAAATAGGCGTCCTTCAGCTCAACATATTTTCCCACCAGTGCAATATTGACTGTCTCATGAGGTTCCTTGAGCTTGGTTACCAGTTCCCGCCACTGGCTGAGGTCAGGCGGTGGGGTGTTTAGATTGAGCTTGCTTATAATCAGTTTTCCCAACCCCTCCTCTTCAAGCACCAGTGGCACCTCATAGATGGTGGGCGCGGTAAGCAGGGGGATGACCGCCTGGCAGTCAACATCGCAGAAAAGGGATATCTTATTCCTGATTCCTTCCGAGATGGGATAGTCGCTGCGGCAGATGATAATATCGGGCTGGACACCGATGCGCCGGAGTTCTCCCACACTGTGCTGTGTTGGTTTGGTCTTTAGCTCCTGGGTGGAAGAAAGGTAGGGGAGGAGAGTAACGTGGACATAGAGGACATTATCCCGCCCCACATCATTACGCATCTGCCGGATAGCCTCCAAGAAAGGCTGTCCTTCAATATCACCCACGGTACCCCCGACCTCTATGATAACCACGTCTGCCCCTGATTTCTCCGCCAGCTTCCTGAACCGGTTTTTTATCTCGGTGGTAACATGGGGGACTACCTGGATGGTGCCGCCCAGGAAGTCGCCCCGTCTCTCCTTGGCGATGACGGCGCTGTAGATTTGACCCGAGGTAACGTTGGACTCGGCGGTAAGTGCAATGTCAATGAAACGCTCGTAGTTGCCCAGGTCAAGGTCGGTCTCGGCACCGTCCTGGGTTACGAACACCTCGCCATGCTGGTAAGGTGACATCGTCCCCGGGTCAACATTGAGATAGGGGTCCAGTTTCTGCACGGAAACAGTCAGCTGGCGGCTCTTAAGAATGGTGCCGATAGAGGCGACAGTGATGCCCTTGCCTACAGAACTAACAACCCCACCAGTTACAAAGATATACTTTGTCATATACGGTATACAGGAACTCTACGGATGTACCAGTGTAGTCTTACGAGGGTCTAAAGACCCTTGATTATGGCTATATCTTGTGGGGAAACTCTTTATTCAATTATATTCACGCCCGCCCCGGTTGTCAAGCTCCTTTGTTGGAGACTGCCTATCTGAATTTTCCTGACTGCGGTCTGACACGGAGAAGCTTGCCCTTCAACTCCAGGGGCTTGTGGGCTCTCATCAGTGCCTCGTCTATGGCCACCAGCCCCGCATCAACCAGCTTTTTCAGCGCCTGGTCCAGTGTTTGCATGCCCTGCTGGGAGCTGGTCTCAATCACCGACGGGATTTCGTAGACTCGTGACTCACGGATAAGGTTGGCGATGGCATAGTTGCGGAGCATTATCTCAAAGGCGGCGACCCGCCCTGTGCCGTCAAGCCGGGGCATGAGCACCTGCGATAGCACACCTTCCAGCACCAGGGAGAGCTGCGCTCTGATTTGAGGCTGCTGGTGGGCGGGGAAAACGTCAATGATACGGTCAATGGTAGCTGCGGAGCCGATAGTATGCAGTGTGCTCAGGACTAGGTGCCCGGTCTCGGCTGCGGTAATTGCGGTGGACATGGTCTCCAGGTCACGCATCTCCCCGACAAGGATAACATCGGGGTCCTGGCGTAAGCCGTGTATCAGGGCTGCCGCGAATGACTTGGTATCATCGCCCAGGTCTCTCTGGGTAATAAGGCACTGGTCATTCTTGTGCAGGAACTCAATCGGGTCCTCAATGGTAATGACCTTTCTCCGTTCCCGCCCGTTGAGGTAGTGAATCATTGCCGCCAGGGTGGTTGATTTGCCGCTGCCCGTGGGCCCGGTTACCAGAACCAGCCCCCTGGGTTTCAGGGCTAGCTCCCGGCATACCTCGGGGAGTTGGAACTTCTCAATGGTTGGCACCTCTACCGGCACACAGCGTAGCGAGAGGCAGATGCTGCCACGCTGCAGGGCAATATTGACCCGGAAGCGTGCCAGCCCGGAGAGGCTGTAGGCAAAATCAAGCTCAAGGTCATTATAAAACCGCTCCCGTTGCGTTTCCGTAGTAATATCTTTGAAAGCCTGTTCAGTGTCCTGGGGCGTGAGCGGTGCCTCATCCTCAATGGGAATCAGTATGCCGTTAATCCGCAGCGTTGGCACGGCCGGTACCAGCAGGTGGAGGTCAGACGCACCCTTTTCCGCAGTCATCTGGAGAAGACGGTGAATATCCATATGGCTAGTCCCCTACAATCTTATTCTACCTTAACTATTAATTATACCTAATTTCTTTCCCGCTCGCTTACCAGCGCCGGCTCCATGAGCCGGCAGAAGATTTCTACGAGCTCGGGGTCAAACCTGCTTCCGGCACAGCGCCTCAACTCGGCGATTGCCTCCTGCGGCATCAGGCGCTCCCGATACGGCCGGAATGAGGTCATGGCATCATAGGCGTCGGCTATTGCCAAGATTCTGGCTTCCAGCGGAATTTTATCGCCTTTTAGACCCGAGGGGTATCCCGTGCCATTGTAGTGTTCATGATGGTGCAGGATGGCGGGCAGGCAGTTAATAAGGTCAATTACATGCCTCAGTATCTCAACGCCAAGCTGCGGGTGCTCTTTGATTGGCTCCCACTCCTCGCTGGTCAGCGGTCCCTTCTTGTTGAGTATGGAGTCCGGGACACCGATTTTGCCAATATCATGGAGGAGTGCGGCTGCCCGGATGGTAGCTACTTTGTCCGGAGACAGACCGAGCGCCTCAGCGGCGGTTACCGCATACTCACTGACCTTCTTTGAGTGACCATAGGTGTAGTGGTCCTTGGCGTCAACGGTAGCTGCAAGGGCATAGATTATGTTCAGGGGGCTCCGCTGTGTTATGGCATTGGCGCTGGCTTGAGTTGTCACCGGCTTGGTGGTGCCTGAGGCTAAACAGGTCTGGTTTCTTCCTGTTTGTTTTGCCTGATACAGGGCAATATCAGCCGCGGAGATTATTTCCTCTCTGGTTACGCCGTCGGAGGGCCAGCTGGCGGCGCCGAGGCTGACGGTGGTCGGTATGGCTTTTGAGCTCATCCTTGTTTCTACGGTTTTGCGGATGCGCTCAGCCACATTGTAAGCATCGTCAAGCTTGGTCTCGGGCAGGATAACGGCGAACTCCTCGCCTCCGTAGCGGAATGCCATATCTATGCTGCGGACTGAGCTCTTAATGTGCTCTGACAGCCTTCGTAGAATCCGGTCGCCTGCCTGGTGCCCGTAGATGTCGTTGTAGGTCTTGAACAGGTCTATATCAAGCATTATCAGTGAGAAGACGGTGCCGAAGCGGGTGCCGCGGGCAATTTCCTGCTCCAGGCGCTCATGGAAATGGCGGTGGTTATATAAGCCGGTCAGTCCGTCAGTATTGGCTCTGGTCGTTGCCTGGGTATAGAGCTGCGCATTCTCAATCACTATGCTTGCCTGGGTTGCCATGCTCATTACCAGCTCTGTGTCCTCGTGGTAATAGAGGGCGTCCGACTGTTTTTTGCCCAGTGCCAGAATGCCGACCAGCTTGCCATGGCTCTTTAGCGGACAGAGCAGTCCCAGACCGGAGGCTACCAGCTGTTCCTTTTCTACTGTCCACAGTCCCTTAAGCTGGGGGATGCTTGCCATCTGCTCCAGGTTGAGGGGTTTGTTATCTTTAACCAGCCAGGCTACCAGCGGATTGTCAGCGGTGAACCTGAATTCATCCGGCGTCTTTTCTTTGGCTGCGGGGTAGGTAAACTGGGTGGTAAAATTGCCAGTTTCTGCCTCAGGGAATAGCAGCTTGGCGTGGGTCAGGCGAAGTGCCTTGCAGATGGTGGTTAGCATCTCATTAGCCACCTCGTCAAGGTCAAGGGTGCTGCTCATCTTCTGGGCGAAGCCAGCCAGCGCCTGGCGGTGGACATAGGTCTCCCGGTGGAAGATGCGGTCTATCTTCTCCTGTATGAAGTACCCTAGCGGGCGAGCCAGCACTACCAGCAGCAGCCCGGCGGCGGCGGTAGCTATCAGGATGCTGTAGAACGGCTGGTCAGGCAGGAAAGTGAACAGGAGCACCAGCACTCCGACATAGATGCCGACAAGGCCGCCGGTCAGAATAAGATAGGCTAAGCCCCTCCGCGCCACCAGCCTGATGTCAAACAACTGGAACCTCTCAATGGCGTAGGCGATTATCAGAGCGTTACCCAGTTGCCCAAAATGGTCGATGGGTAAGCCGGCGAGGGCGGGTACACTAGGGGTGATGTAGCCGAAAGCCATGTTGATGCTCCAGCCGGCTATCAGGTACATTGTTCTGTTACGGTCGGTGGGGTCCGGTGAGCTGCGGTACCGGCGCGCCAGCATTACCAGCGATAGAGCCAGAAACGGGAGGGCGATGCCCATCAGGATGTAAACCCAGAGTCCAATATCATGGTAAAGGAACCCGTTTTCCATTCGGGCGCTCTTGACCACATGCCCGCTAAGCCCCAGCCCCAGGACTGCCATGACTAGCATGTATCCGATGTAGACCCCGATTCCCCCGGGCTTATTATTGTACGCCCTGACGAAATGGTAGTAGCACACGGCTACCAGCGGGATGGCGGCGATAACCATCACATTCCAGAAGATGAGGGGCTGGGAGACCGAGTACTGGGTGGTCGTGGAGTAGTAGCGGTCAAGCATGAAGGCAGAGAAGCTCCATACCGCGGCGGCAAGCAGGAACAGTGCAAACACCTTGTTGGCTCGCCGTCCACCCTGCTTGAGGACCAGTATAAATAGGGTAACGTATGTCAGGAAGCTTACAAGCGGAATTACCGCCCACAGGTTCATCTGGCGGGACCCCTTCTTCTGATTTTATGTTAATACCGTTTTGCCAACACCCATTATGAGCCACAGCTTTGGTGTTGTCAATAGTTATATCGTCTAGTAATTTACATAAAGAGAGCAGGCGGTCAGTTGACCGCCTGCTCATGATGGACTTAGCCGTTATACTGGTACTAGACGGGTGTTGGCTCCCGTTGCTCTCTGGCAGCGGGTATCCGCTGCCGGCTGCTGGTCAGGAAGTGCAGCATCTCGTCGGATGGGTTGATGTGGGGTACCTTCCACTGGGCGGGGTCAGCGCCGGCGGCTTGCTGGGATTCCTTGTAGCTCCGGAAGGCGTTTTCCGGTACCAGTGTGACTTCCAGCGGCTCCAGGCCCAGGAAAGACTCCATCTCGGAGTAAGGTTTATCCAGCCGCCTGAGCTGCTCATGCAGCGCCGCCGCTATCTGCTGGCT
>CAYUBP010000055.1:0-7912 GCA_964443115.1 uncultured Dehalococcoidales bacterium
GAATCCTCTGAGATTTATCCAAGTATCGGATGACCGTAACTCCAACTAAAATATTAAGAGAGGAGGTCATCCGATGAGTTTCGAGGACAAATCAATCCAGTGTTCCGATTGCGGCGCTACTTTCACGTTCAGTGCCGGGGAACAAGAGCAGTTTGCGACCAGGGGCTATACCAATGAGCCCAAACGCTGTCTTCCCTGCCGGCAGGCAAGGAAAGCGCAGCAGAACGGTGGTACTCGCAGCAACTTTGGCAGTGGTAGCTACGGCAGTGGCGGCTATGTCAATAGGGCTCCGCGCCAGATGTTCCCGGTAACATGCTCTGATTGCGGCAAAGACACCCAAGTACCCTTTGAACCGCGCAGCGGCAGGCCGGTGTATTGCAGCGACTGCTACCGCAAAGTGAGGCCCTCCTAATAGCAGGGTCCCCTTTCAAAGGCGAGCATAGGCCGGGGATTCCCCTGGCCTATGCTGTTCTTAAAGAGTCAACATGACTTCTAGGCAGGGACCCAATCACAGCCACAGATGTCAAAGGAGACAAGGAGTGCCAGACGATAGATATCTCTCAAAGACTTCGTCCCAATACCAGAGTCATGAGGACCCTTCTCCTCATCAAGCACGAAACACCAAAACAGCAGTGATATATGCCCCTTCGATTCTGACGGTTCCACTCGATAACATTTCGGAATGCGAAGGATATAGCAGCTCCGTTCAGCTCCATGATGGGGTCGAGCATTCTCAGATTAGCCAGTCTGAATCGCCAGAAGATTTGGAGCCGCAAGCGCCGCTGGAACGATTCGATGAGCACGATTCGCCGGATGTGCCCCTTCAAATTTATCTCAGGGAGATTGGTAGATTCCAGCTTCTCAACGCTGAGGACGAAAGGGTCCTGGCTAAGAGAGTCGAGGAGCATAAACGCATTAGCGATGTCTCGGACCAGTGGCTGCGACTCCATGGAGCACTTCCTTCGGCAACTGAAATAGCCTTAACCTTGCTGATGGAGGTGGGGCAGGCTGGGGCTTTAATCCACATCCTCCAAGCTCAGCTTGCCCTAACGCCTACAACCAGCTTTGTCCAGTCTGTCTCCAACCCTAAATTGGGGGACAGCATTGGTGGTGAGACGAGCCAGCAAGTGGTCAAGACAATAGCTGATCAGACCAGCAAGTCCATATCTGAAACAGAGCATTTTCTCATCAGCCTGTTAATAAACATAGCCGTATTACCGAAGGAAGTTTTCGATCTAATTGAAGCGAATGTGTCTTTGGCTGACATCGAGAACCTGGCAGCGAATCCAGTTTTCATTGGCTCCATGGAGGTCTACGAGGACCAGTACAAAGCCCATTGGAAACACATCGAGGATGAGGCAGTACGAGCGAGAGCACGTCTAATCGAGGCCAATCTGCGCTTGGTTGTTAGCGTGGCAAAGAAATACCCCGATCGCGGTATGTCGCTTCTCGATCTGATTCAGGAGGGCAATATCGGACTCGCGACTGCGGCCGAGAAATTCGACCATCGCAAAGGCTTCAGGTTCAGCACCTGTGCCTACTGGTGGATCCGGCAGGCAATTACTCGATCCATCTCAGACCAGAGCCGTACCATCCGCATCCCGGTTCACATGGGCGGAGTCGTGAGCAAGCTACTGAAGGTCCAGAGTCGTCTGGCTCAGGAATATGGAAGGCGGCCTGAATACAAAGAAATTGGGCCGGAAATGGGAATGTCCGCGGAAAAAATTGCTGAAATATTCAAGATGATACAGCTGCCGATGTCCCTGGAGTCTCCCATTGGTGACGAGGGGGAGGGTCACCTCGGGGATTTCATTGCGGACAGCAATGCTTTGCAGCCGGCCGATGCTGCTCAAACCGAACTACTAAAGGAGCAGATTGAAGCGGTGCTTTCTACTCTCAGCCCTCGCGAGCATCGGATAATCCAGCTGAGATTTGGGCTCGACGACGGACAGAGCCGCACCTTAGAGGAAGTAGGCAAGCTATTCGGTGTAACTAGGGAACGCATACGGCAAATTGAAACCAAAGCCATTCGTAGGCTTCGCCACCATAGCCGAAGTCAGAAACTGAGGGGCTACCTGGAGTAATGCAGCTTGCCTTGATTCGGTACACCTATTAGGCTAGTCCACACAATACAGCGGGATGTGAATTACTAGCTTATGATGGCGAAGGAAAGCTCAAAAGTTCTGCCTATTGTCACCCCAGCTCCACTTAGGGGTAGCCATAGGCAGGCTGACAGGGCATCTGCAGGTAGCAAGATGAATCAATCGGGCACCTTTATGAATTTGCCAATAGTGCCAAGCAACTCCTCAGAACTGAACGGCTTGGTTATGTATCCATCAGCGCCTAACTCCATGGCATACTTCTTGTTTAGCTCGTGGCCGACGGCAGTAAGAATAATCACCGGGGTCGCCTTTATTTCCTGATCGGCCTTAATCAGGGAGCAAGTGGTATAACCGTCCATCTTCGGCATCATCAGGTCCATCAGGATAAGAGACGGCTTCTGCTCCCGTGCGATGTCTAATGCTTCCTCGCCGTTAGCCGCCTCAAGAACGAGGTAGTCTTTCTCCAGCATCCTGAGTACCATTAATCTTATGCCTGGCTCATCATCAACCACCAGTATTTTTGGCTTGCCCATTTAATCCTCCCGCAATTCTTCTAGTATCTACCGTCAGTGTTTTAAAAGGTTCCTTCCTGCCCCTGGGATTGAAGAAATTTCTGCAACTTTACTGGATAGCTACTTCTCATTAAAGCCTCTTCCAGGGTAACTATCTTCCGCTTTACCAGGTCAGCCAGCGCCTGGTCCATAGTCTGCGCCCCTTCTAGCCTGCCCATCTCCAAATTGGGGTGTATCTCGTATAGCTTCTCATCATGGATGAGCCTCCTGATGACGCTGTTGGCCAGCATAATCTCAAAGGCGGCTATCCGCCCTCCACCGATGCGGGGTAAGAGGGCTTGTGAAATTACCGCCTCTATTACCTGTGATAACTGTACTCTAATTTGCTGTTGCTGGCCATGCGGGAATACGTCAATTATGCGGTCAATAGACTGGGCGGCGTCTACAGTATGTAATGTACTAAGCACCAGGTGCCCTGTCTCAGCCGCCGTGATAGCTGTGCTTATCGTGTCCAGGTCACGCATCTCCCCGATGATAATTACATCCGCATCATGGCGGAGAGCGTGTATTACTGCAGTGGAGAATGATTTGGTATCGTCCCCCAGGTCTCGCTGCCGGATGAGGCATTTCTTGTTACGGAACACGAATTCAATAGGGTCTTCAATGGTAATGACGTTTCGTGTTGCATTCTCATTGAGATAACTGAGCATCGCTGCCAGGGTGGTAGACTTGCCGCTACCGGAGGGTCCGGTTACCAGAATCAGCCCCCTTGTTTTCATGATAAGCGTTTTGAAAATCTGCGGTAGTCCCCATTCATCAATGGTTTGAATGTAAAATGGTACGAAGCGGAAGGCGAGGCTCATGACGCCCCTCTGGCGCAATACGTTGACCCGGAAGCGGGCTAGCCCGGGGACGGTATAGGCAAAGTCCAGTTCCCACTCCCGGTTAAAGGCCGCCTTTTGTTCCGGGGTGGATATCTGTTCAAGGGCAAGTTCTATATCCTTAGCTGTCAACGGTGGCAGGTCTTCCTGCGGTATGAGCATACCATTAATACGGAGCACCGGTGGGCTTGGCACCGTGAGGTGTAAATCTGAAGCACCTTTATTTACCATCAGTTTGAGAAGCTCGTTTACTTCCATGTCAATCACTACTGAGTTTGATATTGTCTACGTTCCAGGCTTAATAAAGGCGAGCGGCTCAGGTTTTTATTGGCTATTCTGAGAAAAGCATCCACTATCGCAGGGTCAAACTGAGTAGCCCTGCAGCGTTCTATTTCGGCGCAGGCGATTTCTGCACTCATCGCCGCCCGGTAAGGACGCTCAGATGTCATGGCGTCATAGGTATCAGCGACTGCCAGAATCCTGGCACCCAGCGGTATCTGCTCCCATTTAAGCCCACCAGGATAGCCGGTGCCGTCGTAACGCTCGTGGTGATGCCTGACCGTCTTCAGAACTTCAGTGCTGTCAACAACCGGGCTCAGGATATGCTCACCTATCTCGCAATGGCGTTTTATCTCGCCGAACTCGCTGCCGGTGAGCTTATCCGGCTTATTGAGCACGGATTCCCTTACTCCTATCTTGCCGATATCATGGACTGACCCGGCTAACTTTATTTTATTAATCTCGTCCTGTGGCATATCCATCTCCCTGGCGATGGCGACCGATATTTCGGCTACCCGCTCAGAATGGCCACTGGTATATTTATCCTTGGCTTCCAGGGCATAGGCTAAAGCAGTTATGGCGTTGAAAAAAGAAGCCCGGATTTTCCCGGCTTGTTCTTCCACCCTCTGTTCCAGGTGTTGCTGGTAGTCCCTGTTCTCCAGCACCAGTTCCCTTTTCTCCAGAGCCCGTTCCGCACTGAGAGAGACCTCATCCAGGTTGAAAGGCTTGACCAGATAGTCGTAGGCTCCTTCTCTCATGCATCTGATAGCGGTAGCGGTATCTGTTATCGCCGTTGCCATGATGACCGCAGTATCAGGATACCTGAGCTTTATCTCTGGCAGGAGCTTAACCCCGGATATACCTGGCATATTAATATCAAGAATCACCAGCTCTGCCGGGCTGTCGGCGAGTCTATCCAGGGCCTCTTTGGCGTTACCCGCTTCCTCACAGTGGCAGCCGTCAGCTGATAGTTTCCGCTGTAAGATACTCCTTACCACCGGCTCGTCATCAACAATTAGGATGTTGCGCTTGTTAGACTTCATCTTTCCAGCTGCTCCAGCGCTTTTATCACTATAGTTTTCAGCTCGTCTGGTGTAAATGGCTTGGGCATGAACAGCTGCCCGCTCTCCTTTAGAAAGCGTTCAGTATCGCCGCCGAGGATGTCTCCGGTGGTGAATATGACTCTTTTTGTTAGCTCTGGATGTTTCCTGGCGATAGATTCGTAAAGCTGTTTTCCGTTCATCACCGGTGTCCTGATGTCAACAAGAATCAGTTCGTAGTCCTTATCAGTCTCCAGCATACCCTCGGCCAGACTGCCGTTGGCGGCGATGTCCACTTCAAAGCCCTCGCCGATAAGTGTCCTCGAGCAGACCCGGCAAATTGCCGGCTCATCTTCAACTACCAGTATTCTCTTTTTTTGTGTGCCAGCGCTATTCATCTTGCCGCTCCTCCTGCTTTATGGGTAGCTCGACGATAAAGGTTGCCCCTTCGCCCGGTTCGCTCTGGGCGTATATACTGCCGCCGTGGGCGGTGATTATGCCGTGGCAGATGCTGAGTCCCAGTCCTGTCCCTTTGCCCACTTCCTTGGTGGTGAAGAAGGGGTCAAAGATATGCAGGAGGTTCTCTTTGGGTATGCCGGGGCCGTCGTCTTTAAAGGAGGCCCTGATGACATCCCCCACTCTTGCAGTAGTTATGGTTAGTGTTCCCTTGCCGTGCTCTTTGGTCATGAAGAACTCGGCATTAATGATAATGTTGAGGAAGACCTGCTGCAGTTGAAAATAGTCAGCCATAATCTGGGGCAGGTCAGGCGCCATCCGGTTGACAAGCTGGATATTGTTCAGCCTGTGCTCATAGGCACGTAGCTCCAGGACCTTGTTTATGATATCGTTTATATCTATGAGCTGCCTTGCCAGGGGGTGTTTACGGGCGAAGGTGAGAAGGTTCTTGACGACGCTGGCGGCGCGCTGTGCTTCGCTATAGACCATTTTCAGGTCTTCCTTGACATCTTCGGGAAGCTCCCTCTCTATAATGAGCTGGGATAAGCCGATGACGCCGGTAAGCGGGTTATTTAGCTCATGGGCAATGCCTGATGCCAGCTCGCCGACAGAGGCAAGGCGGTCGGTTAAAACAAGCTGCTCTTCCATCTTCTTGCGTTCGGTGATGTCCTCAGCGACTTTTATATAGTGGGATATCACTCCCCCCGGGGTTTTTACAGGTGAAATTGAAGCGAGCTCCCAGTATCTCTCCCCGTTTTTCTTTTTGTTATAGAACTCGCCGCGCCATTCCCCGCCTGCCGCCATAGCCGCCCACATCTGGTCTCTTTCCTGGTGGAACGGTTCGCCAAGGGCTTCAATACTGGCTCCCGTTATTTCCCGGCGGGAGTAGCCAGTAATCTCCGTAAACTTCGGATTGACATATTCAACAGTTCCTTCAGGGTCGGTTATCACCACGATGATGGGGCTTTGTTCTATAGCGTGAGATAGCTTTTGTAATTCTGCTTCTGCCTTCTTGCGCTCGGTGATGTCGGCGTGTGTTCCAATGATGCGCAGCGGCGTGCCGTCTTTGGTGCGGCTGATGACCTTGCCGCGGTCAAGAATCCACTTGTAACTCCCGTCCTTGCACAACACGCGGTGTTCGCTGACATAGAGCGGCGTCTGTCCGGTAAAGTGCTTCTGAATTTCGGCGTCAACGTAAGCCTTGTCATCCGGGTGGACACGCCGGTCCCATTCATCCAGTGTGTCGCCGACTTCACGTTCAGCAAAACCAAGCATCGCCTTCCATTGCCGGGAGAAAAACACTTTATTGGTCTGTGCATCCCAGTCCCAGACACCGTCGCCGGCGCCCTCCAGGGCGAACTGCCAGCGCTCCTCGCTGGACCTTAGTGCCTCTTCTGCCTGCTTGCGTTCAGCGATTTCCCTGGTGAGTGCTCTGGTTCTGGCTCTGACCTGTGACCTGAGGATGAGACTGCCTCCAGCAAAGAGGAGTACCAGTCCACCAATGCTTACCAATAGCCATATTACCCATCCGGGAACTATAGCCTTCTCGGCGGGCTGCACTGCCAGCCATTTTTCTAATGATTGATAATAGAGGGAACTGTCATCTTCCTTCAGCTCTTTTATATGATAATCAATTCTTTCAGCAAGGTATGGCGCTAAGATAGAATCTTCAGGAAAAGCAAATTGGATATGCGATGGCAGGAAAATGATTGGCGTTCTCTCAATATTGTATTCACTCTCAAATGCGTTGCCGAAGTCTTTGTTGGTAACCCCCGCATCGGCTTCTTTGTTTTCTAATAACTCAAAGACCTCAGTATAGCTATCCACCTCAATAAAAGTGCAGCTGATATCAAAGTCGCTGACAAGTTCTTTTATGCCATCCGGCCCCTCAACGTTTATGCTGCCACTTAAAACTGCTATGGTCTTCCCTTCCAGGTCAAGAATGGATTGTATACTGGCCCCCTCCTTAGTATACACTCTTGACCAGCTTACGAGGACGGTCTCGCTTGAAAAGTTATACAGAGCGCTCCTTTCCTCCGTATAGCCGACATCCGGCAGTATGTCTATTTCATTGCTCTCCAGCCTTTCCAGGCACTGAAGCCAGGTACCGTGGACATACTCTATCCGCCAGCCCTCCTCGGAAGCGATATATTCTATAATGTCTACCCAGAACCCTGACACATTGCCGTCGCCATCAGTGAATATCTTGGGTTGGTTTTCGTAAACACCCACCCTTACTGTTATAGAATCGTCTGCAGAAACAGCCGTGGAAAATATAGAAGCATAAAGTACCAGTAAACAGGAGAGCAACAATAAATACCTTCTCATGTCCTTACTTTGTGAACCCGGTGGGCCTCCGCTTTAAGTCTATTTAAATCATCTTCAGTAAACAGTCTCCACCCTCTTCTATCCCTGTTTTCTACATCTAAAAATAACCCATCCCTGACCCAGCGTAAGAAGGTGTTTTTACTTATACCGACTGTGCGACAAACTTCTATGGTTTTATAGTAGGTTTGACCGTTCAGCGTTACAGGCATATTGCTTTCCTCACGATACTACTTGGGCATACTCAATGCTACCCTTGGCCGTCTGGCGAATCAATCACCCAAATGGGCTAGCCTGGATAGGAAAATAATCCTATG
>CAYUBP010000056.1:0-7801 GCA_964443115.1 uncultured Dehalococcoidales bacterium
GGCGAAGACCGACGTCACCGATGACGCCTCGCTGGTGGAGAGGCTGGGGTACAGGGTCAGGCTATATACCGGCTCCTACGATAATATAAAGATAACCACCCCCGGCGACCTGATGATAGCTGAGGTCTTGCTCAAGAAGCATGGAGGCTAATGTGCGAACCGGCATTGGCTATGACAGCCACCCCCTCTTTCCCGGGCGCCGACTGGTGCTGGGAGGAGTTGACATCCCCTTTGACAGGGGCTTAAGCGGCTGGAGCGATGCCGACGCCCTTACCCATGCCCTTATTGACGCCCTGCTGGGAGCGGCAGCCCTGGGGGACATCGGCAGCCATTTCCCACCCGGTGCACCGGAATACAGGGACATCTCCAGCCTCGTCCTGCTCAAGAGAGTAAGCGATAAGCTGGCTGAAAACGGCTGGCGCATAGTTAATATTGATGCTACTATTATTGCGGAGAAGCCCCGGCTTCAGGAGTACATCCCCCAGATGCGGCGGAAGCTCAGCGGGGCGCTGAACACCAGCGAAGGTCGGGTAAGCGTGAAGGCAAGCACCGCCAACGGGCTGGGGTTTATCGGGCGGGGGGAGGGGATTTCTGCCATCGCCATTGCTACGATAGAGGGAAATGAGAATGAGAGTCTTTAATACCCTTTCCGGACAGAAAGAGGAGTTCCTGCCCCAGAGCGACGAGGTAAAGATGTACGTCTGCGGTGTTACTCCCTACGATGACAGCCACATCGGTCATGCCATGAGCTACATCCTGTTTGACGTCATCCGGCGCTACCTGCGCTTCCGCGGCTACAGGGTAAAGTACGTCCAGAACGTCACCGATATTGACGACAAGATTATTGACCGGGCGAACACCCGCGGCATCCCCACCAGCGAGCTTGCCGAAAAATACGCTCTTAGCTTCTTTGAGGACATGGATGCCCTGAACATACAGCCGGCGGACATCTATCCGCGGGCAACCGAGGAGATACCCAAGATTATTGAGGTCATCGCCGGTCTGATAGACAATGGCCACGCCTACCCGGCGCAGGGGAGCGTTTACTTCCGGGTGCGGAGCGTCCCTGACTACGGCAAGCTTGCCCACCGCACGCTTGACCAGATGATGGCGGGCGCCCGTGTTGAAACCGGCGAGGAGAAAGAGCACCCCATGGACTTTACCCTGTGGAAGGCGTCCAAACCGGGCGAGCCGTCATGGGACAGCCCCTGGGGTAAGGGCAGACCCGGCTGGCATATTGAGTGCAGCGCCATGTCCCTGAAATACCTGGGCGAGACACTGGACATCCACGGCGGCGGGCAGGACCTCATCTTCCCCCACCACGAGAACGAGATAGCCCAGTCCGAGGGCTTCACCGGCAAGCAGCCCTTCGTCCGGTACTGGCTGCATAACGGGCTGCTCCAGTTCGGGGAGGAGAAGATGAGCAAGTCCCTGGGCAACCTCATCACCATCAAGCAGGCGCTGGCAGATTACAGCGCCGACGCCATCCGCATCTTTGTCCTCGGCTCCCATTACCGCAGCCCGCTGACATACTCCGAAGAAGCCCTGGAGGCGGCGGAGAAGGGCGCCGAGAGGCTGCGGCATACCGCCAACGTCGTGCTGGACGAGCCCGGACGCCACTATACGCAGGTCTTTGACCCCGAGCCATACAGGCCGCGTTTTATAGAAGCGATGGACGACGACTTTAATACCGCCCAGGCTCTGGCGGCGGTCTTTGACCTCGCCCGGGACATCAACCGGGCAGGCGAACAGGGGCAGAGCGCCACCCTGGGGCAGAAGGTGCTGCTGGAGCTGGCCGGCGTGCTGGGACTGAAGCTGACGAAAGCGCGAACTGTCCATTTGGCTGCGACTGTTGGACTCGATGTAATCTTAGTGGGACCAGAGGACAAGTATGTAAATCGCCTCACTCAGGAACGCCTAGATAGCCGGAGGAAGAAGGACTGGCAACGTGCCGACGAGATACGTAAGAAGCTAGCTGCGCTTGGGGTCATCTTAGAAGACACCAGGACAGGAACAGACATAACCTATAAAAACGTCCCGTCCGAAGAAGCCCTGGAGAGCCTCTTCAAGGAGCTGGGTATAGCCCCCTGAAGATGCCAGAGGCTATTTAATTAACCTATCCCCTGACCCACTCCCCTTGTAAATGAAAGAGAGAATATTTTTTGATGATTATGCAGAACGCCCCGGAGATATGTCCTACAGAACGGCGGTGGTGATGAAAAATGAGCCAGGTTAAAATGCTAGCCAGCATGGCCGGACTGGTGACCCGCCGCGAGGGCAGGAAGTTCCTCAAGCTCGGTGCGGATATTGATGAAGCCGTGCTAGCTGCGCCCGGGCTAGGGGAAGACAATCCCGCCTCCCTCTATATCCACATCCCTTTCTGCCGGGCGCTGTGCCCCTTCTGCTGCTTCAACCGGTATCTATTTGACGAAGCCAGGGCAAGGAGATACTTTATAAGCCTGAAGAAGGAGCTTGACCTCTACATTAGGAGAGGCTTCCGATTTTCTAATTTCTACTTCGGCGGCGGCACGCCTACCGTACTGATGGACGAGCTAACCGGATTTATAGATTACCTCAGGCGCAACTTCCAGGTAGAGCAGATTTCTCTGGAAACCACGCCGCGCGAGTTAAGCCGGGAGACGATAGCCGCCCTGAAGACCGCCGGCGTCAACCGGCTTTCCATCGGGGTTCAGAGCTTTGACCGGGATGTCCTCAAGGGCATGGGCAGGACAGCCCCCGATGACGTAAAGGAGAGACTGTTGATGGCCGAGGGCGAGTTCGATACCCTGAACGTGGACTTCGTCTTCAATTTCCCCGGCCAGTCCATAGAGCAGTTCAAGGCGGACGTGGCGCTTTTCCGGGAGCTGGGCATAGACCAGGCTACGTTCTACCCCCTGATGGCTTCGCCGCATAAAAGAGACGCCATGGAGCGAAGATTTAACCGGGTAAACACATCGCGGGAGAAGAATTTCTACGACGTTATCATCAGGGAGCTTTACCACCGGGGCTATAAGGCATCCACCGCCTGGTGCTTCTCCCGGGGCGAGCGGATGATAGACGAATACATAGTGGAGGATGACGACTACATCGGCATTGGCTCAGGCTCGGTAAGCATTATCAGGGGAAACTTCTACGTTAACTCGTTTTCCCTTGACAGGTACGAGGAGATTATTAACCAGAACCGACTCCCCGTGGTCGGCTGGAGACGGCTGTCCGAACGAGAACAACTCCGTTATTACCTGCTGACCAAGCTCTTCGGCATGAAGGTGGAGAAAAGCAGGTTTCAACGCAGGTTTAAGGCCGATATTGGCCAGAAGTTGACGGCGGAACTGGCATTCTTCAAGCTTTTCGGACTGGCTCAGGGGGACGAGGTAATCAACGTCACTGAAAAGGGCATGTACCCGGTAAGCGTTATGATGAGAGAGTTCTTCGCCGCCCTGAACAGCCTGAGGGAGTACTGCATAGAGAACCAGGTTTAACCCGCGTTTTTAGCGGACAGCGGTATAGATGGCAGCGGCGCCGAAAAAGAGTGGCTGGTAAGAGTAATTGCGAAAGCCGGCGGCAAGCAGCAGCTCGCCAACCTGCTGCGGCGTGAAAAACCGGCTCGCCGATTCTGCCAGGTAGCGATAGGCCCCCTTATTACCGGAGAGCCCGTAACCCGCCGGATAAACAAAACAGCGCAGATACAGATGAAAAAGACTCCGAATCAACCGGAAGCCGGGCTGGCTCGTTTCCACAATGACAAATCTCCCGCCTTCCGCCAGCACCCGCCGCACCTCAGCCAGGCAACTGGCAGCGAGAGGGTTCTTATAAGTCAGGTTGCGAAAAGCGAAGGATATGCCGACACAGTCAAAAGCGCCTTCGGGAAAGGGAAGCTCAGCAGCGTCCCCGTGGATAAAGGTAACGACATCGCCCTTACCCGCCGACGCTGCTTTCCTGGCGGCTATATCAAGCATGGGCTGGCTATAATCAAGCCCAATCAGCTCCACGCCGCCCCCCGCCAGCCGAGCCAGGTCCACCGCCAGGTCGCCGGTGCCGCAACACAGGTCAAGAATTCGGTGCGGGTGTGTGCTCAGGCACTCCTGAGCCGCCTTCCAGCGCCAACGCTTGTCGAGATAAACCGTTATGACATGGTTAATCATGTCGTAGCGGCGCGGGAGAGCCGTGAACATGGTGTGAAGGGGTTTCGTCCGCATGTCAACCGTGAACCCGCTAGAAGACCCCGCCAAGGATATAGCCAGCGCCCAGCAGGAGCTGGGTCAGCAGCACCACCTGCACATTACTTGCCATCGCCGGCACAATCCGAGCCATATCGTGCGGGTGTAATGCCCCCCGGATTGCCTTAACAGCCAGGGGGAGGGTCGCCAGCGCAATCAGCGAAAATACCGGCATCTGCCCGGCGATAACCCCGCCCACTATCCAGGCATAGACCGCCAGGGTCACCGCCGAATAGACTATCCCCGCCCTTACCGGACCCATGGTGATGGGCAGCGTCTTCCTGCCGGCTTTTTTATCGGCTGCAACATCGGGAAACTCGTTAATAAGGAGCAGGTTGTGCACCAGGAAGCCGGAAGGTACGGCAGCGATGAGCGCCGGCAGGGTGTAATCACCGGTCTGGACAAAATACGCCCCCAGAACAGGCAGGGTCCCCAGCCCCAGTCCCGGCGACCACTCGGGCCACTTGAACCTCAATATTAACGGGGTGTAAAGAAGCACGCACACCGCCGCTACTACCAGCAACGGCAGCAGCAGCCAGCCTCTGACGACCACAAAATAGACGCCGATAGGCACCGCCAGCAGGAAAGCGCCCAGCCCCAGCCAGAAGACCTGCTTCGGCGTAAGCATTGCCGCCGGCAGTATACCGCTGCCACCGCTGAACGGCGTCCTCCTTGTCTCCAGGTCAATCCCGCTCCGGTAGTCAAAGTAATCGTTAAGCACGTTGACGCTGATGTGGGTGAGCAGCAGCCCGAAGAAGGCGAGCAGCGCATAGCCCAGATGAAAAGCACCGTCATACCAGGCGATACACGTCCCCAGGAAAGCCAGCACCACCGACAGCAGCAGGAACTGCGGCCTGGTCTCAAGAAACCATATCTTTAGCTTCACTTCTTCTCCTTATGAGCCTCCGCTAGGTGCTTCTGCCAGCACTTCTCATGCACATAGACGGCGCACCTGGCACAGTAGTAGATATGGGCTCTGGCCTCCTTGTGGCAAACCGGACAGTTCATTGGCTGCTCCTTATCCGCACTTCATTACCAATCCTGGCATTCAGCAACGCCTGGGCATTGCCTCCCTTCAGCGATATCTCAAGGTAGCCGCTGCTGCCAATCAGAGCCAGGAGCCCCCTGCCCTCGGCGTAGGTATGGCGCAAGCCCGAGATTACCTGGTCGCCAACCTTGACCGTAACCGTCTCCCCCAGCGGCGCCAGGTCTTCACCCTTAACATCAGTAATAAGGTTACCGAAGCCATCAATGTGGAGAATATGTCCGTTCAGCGCCCCCTCCGCCGACTGATAGGGATGAGACAGCGGTAATACCATCACCGAAGTCAGCCTCTCCCCGAACTCTATAATGGGGAAACCCATGGCAAGCAGAGCCGCCACGGGGGCGAAGATGTCGCGCCCGTGGAAGGTCGGGCTTACCGGCTCCCGCCAGAAACGGGACTTGGTGATGGCTACCGCCTCCAGCTCCGGACCAAGCTCTATCTGCCTTACATTTATGTCATCCACAAACCTGGAAGAGAAGTCCCGGAGGACATAGCTTAAGACACCGTTATCCGGGGCAACAAAGTCAGCCACCGGCGTCCTGAGCGCAATCGCCCGTCGCTCGCTACCGACCCCGGGGTCAACCACCACCAGGTGAACCGTTTTGTGGGGAAAGAAGGGGTAGGCTGTGCCCAGCACAAAGGCAGCCTGAGCGATGTTCTGGGGCTTGATGTTATGGCAAACGTCAACCACCTGTACGTCTCGGTTGACGCCCAGAATCACCCCCTTCATCGCAGCAACGTAGCTATCAGTCAGACCGAAATCAGTGGTCAGAGTTACTATTCCGCCCATGCTCACCTTATCCGGCAGCCGGTGGCTAGCCCAGTACCAGCGTCAGTGACGAGACTACTACCAGCAATACCGCCAACACAATGGTAAGCTGAAGCAGCGTCTTTTCCACCCCCCGCCGGGTGCGATAGACACCGTCAGACTGCCCGAAGATACCGCCCAGACTGCCACCCCGCACCTGAAGCAGGATAGACAGTGTCAGGGCTACCGACAGCACTATCTGGGCAATACTAAAATAGGTCGCCATTTTTACCCTTCCTCAAGCTTCTTAGCCAGCAGCCCGCTGACTACCCCGGGGTTGGCACGCCCCTGGGTGGCCCGCATCACCTGGCCTACCAGGAACTTCAGTGCCTGCGCCTTACCCGCCCGGTAGTCAGCCACCGCCTGGCTGTTCTCCCGTATCACATTCACCACCTGAGTCTCAAGCTCGGAGGTCTCGCTAATCTGCTTAAGCCCGAGCTCACTAATTATGCTCGCTGCCTCCTTGCCGGTCTGGTACATCTGGCTGAGCACCGACTTGGCATTGGCGGCGCTAATCACGCCATGGGAAGCCGCTATCAGGCGGCAGAGCTGCTCGGGACTGACCCTCTCCCGGAAACGAACAATGTCTATACTCTCGGCATTCATTATACGGCTGACCTCGCCCAGAAGCCAGTTGCTTATCTCCTTAGCCGGCAGCAGCCTCTCCTGCCCCCGATGGCAGTCCTCAAAGTAATCAGCCATCTCCCGGGAGCCGGTAATCAGGCTGGCATCATACAGCGGCAGCCCCAACTGCGTTACCAGCCGGTCCCGCCTTGCCTCGGGCAGCTCGGGCAGCCCCGCCCTTATCTCCTCCACCCACTCCCTGCCCAGCACCAGCGGCGGCAGGTCAGGCTCGGGGAAGTACCGGTAGTCATGGGCGTACTCCTTGCTGCGCTGGGAGACGGTCTTCCCCTTCTCCTCCACCCAGCCCCGCGTCTCCTGGACAAGCCGTTTGCCTTCCGCGGCCAGTTTTCTCTGCCGCTCCGCCTCGTACTCCAGCGCCCGGTAGACCGCCCGGAAGCTATTCATGTTCTTGACCTCCACCTTAGCTAGAAACTGGGAGCTGTTCTCAGGGCGGATGCTGATATTGGCATCGCAGCGGAAGCTGCCCTCCTCCATGTTACCGGTAGATACCCCCAGGTAGCGGAGGATGCTGCGCAGCTTCACCAGGTACTGCCGGGCTTCCTCCGGGGAGCGCAGGTCAGGCTCGCCGACAATCTCCATCAGCGGCACGCCGGAGCGGTTAACGTCCACCAGGCTGTAGGACTGCCCGTCAGAGGTGCGGTGCAGCAGCTTGGCAACATCCTCTTCCAGGTGGACGCGGGTAATGCCTGCCTTCTTCTCTTTACCGTCAGCCTCAATCATCAGCCAGCCGTTTACGCCAAAAGGCGCATCGTACTGCGAGATTTGATACCCCTTCATCAGGTCGGGGTAGGGATAGTTCTTGCGGTCAAACTTGGTATATTCGGGAATGGTGCAGTTCAGGGCAAGGGCGGTCATCATGGTATATTTTGCCGCCTGCTCGTTAATCACCGGCAGCACGCCGGGCATCCCCAGGCACACCGGACAGACGTGGGTATTGGGCGGAGCATCGGCATAGTCAGCACTGCACCGGCAGTACATCTTGCTCCTGGTCAGTAGCTGGGCATGCACCTCCAGCCCGATAATCGTCTCGTAGTTCATAAGCCCGCCATTACTTAACCGCCGATAACCACTTAGTATAGCAATAAT